>CAZKTR010001192.1:0-1002 GCA_964555525.1 uncultured Pirellulaceae bacterium | reverse complement strand
GCACAATCCCGCGAACCAGCAACCGCTATCACGATCCGTACAGCAAACAAGAATTTCTAGTATAATCGTGTGAACTCGTCGCTACGCTTCGAGGCCCCAAGCGTACAAAGACGATGTCTTCTCCAAACCAGCCGCTACTCTTAAACAAAAAACGACCCGTGGAAGATCGCAAACGCAGCCAACAAGTTGAACAAGAAATCGCAATCGTCGTCCGGGTTGTGCTGCCGTCGGACCCGGTAGATTTATCGCCGTTGGATGAAATCCAAGGCCTCGCCGAAACCGCCGGCGCGATCGTCGTTGGTGGAATGGTGCAGCGCCGTGACAAACCCGACAACACCGCTTACCTCGGCAAAGGTAAAGTCGCAGAACTCGCCGAACTGGTCGAATTTCACGCCGCCGACTTTGTGATCTTTGACAACGAACTTAGCGCTGCCCAAAACCGCAACCTAGAAGTTGCCACCGGCGTCAAAGTACTCGACCGTACCGAATTGATCCTGGACATCTTCGCCACCCACGCACAAACTTACGAATCACGCCTGGCCGTCGAACTGGCTCAATTAGAATACTCGCTGCCGCGACTCAAGCGAATGTGGACTCACCTTTCTCGAATGAAAATGGGCGTCGGCATGCGTGGTCCTGGTGAGAAGCAATTGGAGACTGACCGCCGTTTGGCCACCAAACGTATTCACGATCTTAAAGCCGAAATTTCCAAGATCGAAAAACGTAAAGAACGACAAGTCGCCTCGCGCCGCGGTACGATGACGGTTTCGCTGGTCGGCTACACCAACGCCGGCAAAAGCACTTTAATGAACTCGCTGACAGACGCGAAAGTATTGGCCGAAGACAAACTATTTGCCACACTCGACACACGAACGCGCCGGTGGACGCTACCCAATTGGGGACCTGTTTTACTGTCCGATACCGTTGGTTTCATCCGCGATCTCCCTCACGGCCTGATCGCCAGTTTCAAAGCCACCCTAGAAGAAACTCGACAAGCCGATT
>CAZKTR010001191.1:0-1003 GCA_964555525.1 uncultured Pirellulaceae bacterium | reverse complement strand
AAAACTCTTTCGCCGCTGACTGGTAATAGTTGCTGGTTTTGATGCCCATTCGCTCGGATTTCCGTTCACTTGCGAGCCAACTAACTAGTTTACTCGCTGAGATGTCGGTCCATAGCTTGAACCGGCAGCCGTCAAAACATCGTTTGATTCGATTGCACGTTTGATTCACGTGCTTTTCAGAATCGCCTTTGTTGGCAAGGTATTCTTTGAAGGCGGCAAGATGCGTTTTGAGGGACTGGGCGAGGTATTGCTCAAACGGGTCAGAAAGTCCTGCTAGTTTACGCTCTACCCGCCGCTCTATCTCTGCCGCCAATTGGCGGGTAGCTTCTTTGTCAGAGTAACCTGGGGTTCGCTTTTTCTGGCCATCGGCGTCCCGATATTGAACGTACCAGTTCTTTGACTCATCCTTGAATCTCGTTCCGCATTTGGTCAGCGGTCGAGTGATCAATTTTCCTTGACGCCGGAATTGAACCACTCGTTTGTCGCCCTTCATCATTATCTTGGAATCTGACGGGATTTTACGAGTCGATTTGATTTTCAAAATACTGGCCAACGTGGTTCCCTTTCATTTGATGGAAGCCGGGGTTACTTGTTGCGATCATGATCACAGTCAACCACTCGCGGGCAACCTTCGTTGAGCCATTTTTTGATGTCATCACCTCGCCAACGAACAGTTCCACCAAACTTGACCGGGTGCGGAATATCGCCTTTGCTTTTGAGTCGCCATAGAGTCCGAGTCGAAACTCGAAGCAGTTCTGCAAGGTCGTTAACGCTTAGGAGCGAAGGAATTGATGGGACGGAGATTTGGTTTTGGCTCGGCTGATTCATTGGGGGCTCCATAAGCTTGCGTCTTAAGGCGATTGATTCAGTTATTTTCGTAGCCGTCGGCTTCTACTAAAGCAGTTAAAACAGTTTGCGTTCGACTTGATTCCCGTAAACAGTCCAGGCGGTGTTGGGCTGCTCTTCCCTGCCGTAGAGTTCTAGGTAGGGGCCTTTGCTAACT
>CAZKTR010001190.1:0-1003 GCA_964555525.1 uncultured Pirellulaceae bacterium | reverse complement strand
TATCCAAGAGTTCAACTTTTCGTCGATTGATGAAGATGGTTTTTTCATCGTAGAAGTAGAAGGGGTTGCAACACCTTTTAACTTTGTTGATGGCACTGCGGGTGACGATTTTGACGACCCATTTGAGGGCATGGTTATCCCTGCTGGCACCGACATTACATTCAGCGTGGGCGGACCCTCCCAAGAAGCATCGGTTCGCATCACTGAGATCACGGTCGAGACCGTCGCGACATCAACGCTCATTGGTGATGTCAATCTCGACGAGACGGTCAACTTCTTAGATATCAGCCCGTTCATCAACCTACTAGGCATGAATGAATCTCAGGCCGAAGCAGACATCAATGAAGACGGAGAAGTGAACTTTTTAGATATCAGCCCGTTCATCGTGCTCCTCAGCACACCGCAGAACTGAGGCCGATAGCCACAGCGGCTTACTCAGGCGCAACAAATTCAAAACGCTCGTGGTTCTCTGAACGACGAGCGTTTTTTTTGCCGAACGACGGGAAAAAATGGCTCATTTTCAATAGCAGGAATGAGGATGTACGTACGAAGAAGATCGAAGAGGCAGGCACTACTGAATACTAAAAAACGACTTGGTCGTCTTTAAGACTTCAGCGGCCAACTCCTCAACCGATTCGCCACGACACTCCGCGACGGTCTTCAAAATATGCGGCAAGTACTTGGGCTCGTTGCGTTTAATACGTGGCCGATAGTCGCGTGGAGCAAGGTACGGACAATCGGTTTCAAGCATCAGGCGATTCACCGGAATCTCTTTCACTACCTCGCGGAGATGCTTCCCTCGTCGCTCATCGCAAATCCAACCGGTGATTCCCAGATGCAAGTCGAGATCCAGGTAGGCTTTGGCGTTTTCCAAAGAGCCAGTGAAGCAGTGAACCACTCCCCGACTGACACGACCTCTAGTTTCTTTCATCATTGAATAAAATGTATCGAATGCGTCTCGTTCATGAAGAAACAACGGCAGTCGGTTCTTTGAAGCGAGATC
>CAZKTR010001189.1:0-1004 GCA_964555525.1 uncultured Pirellulaceae bacterium | reverse complement strand
TGGAAACAATGATTTTCGCCGCGGCCCGGTGAACGTTGCCGTTATCACGCTTAAGTCCCGAAGACTTCCAATGACTCAAACACCAAGGACTCGAGCGTGAGATACTGCCTTGCATTGTTGTTGGCGACCCAGTTTGTGGTGGCAAACCTACCTGCAAACGTCCTCTTCGGATCGGCGACCTCGGCAGGATTTCCACTTGTGTTCTCAACGTCAGGCACGCTTGGTGCCTCATTCTCAATCGTGAACTTACTCGTAAACTTGGCTATTCTGATCTTCTTGGTCTTTGGCACCTGTCTGTGCTTCAGACCGGCTTGCAATCGTTACGGTCCCGGCACATCATGTTGCCAAACATGTGGTAGGATGAACGCTCAGACAACAACGGTTTGCCCGAAATGCGAAACCAGACTCGATACGGACGCAACGTAAGCTTACACAAACTCTAACGCACAACCAAAATCGCGTGATAACAAAGCGATGGACCCAAATCGCATTTGTCGTCGATCTTAATGTTTAGTTCGTTTGCTGCGATTGGGTCATCGCAGCCGTTATCCCGCTTAACAGCAAACCATTTTTGATAGGCTATATGATGTATTTGCTTAAGTTTTACGCAGGCATGTTGATGTTTTCCTCTTTGATGGGTGTGGCATTGATGTTTCTCAGCCTTAATTCCGCAACTAATGAGGGAGGCTACTTAGTGGTCCCATTTGGCATTGGCATTTTTTCGTCGCTGGCCATACTTGAAGTTGATCGCAGACTAGGTCTGCTTGAGAAGGCGGTGAACTGCCCACCTAAAGAGAACACAACCGATAGCGCGGGATAACAATGCGATGCACACGGAGCACTCATTCGGGCGGGTGTGAAGTGGTAAGATTTTCGTTCGTGCCCGGTGATCGCTAACGTTATCATGCCCGGCAAAACGACGTTCTTGGAGAGTCGCTCGTGGCTACAAGCCGGTAAACGAACTGGTCGCTCAAGGGTTGGCGCGTCCATCGTACGACGTTTGG
>CAZKTR010001188.1:0-1005 GCA_964555525.1 uncultured Pirellulaceae bacterium | reverse complement strand
GCATGTCCGACGACAGCTACATTTCGGCTCGCAAAGCAATCGACGACGGGATGCTGGGACAAGTCGTCCATGCTCAGATCGAATACGTACGACGAAACAACCAGGGACCATGGAGAGTCCCCACGCTGGACGAAAAAATGGCCAAGCCGGACGACCTAAACTGGAACGATTGGCTAGGCCACGCTCCCAAGCGAGAGTGGGATCCGCATCACTATTTCGAATGGCGAAATTACTCTTCTTACTCCGGTGGTATCGCGACCGATTTGTTTATCCACCGGATCACACGGATCATGAAGGCCTGTAACTTGTTGTATCCAACTCGAGTGGTTGGGATGGGCGGGATCTGGCAGTGGCCAGACGGGCGCGACCTTCCGGACAACTTCGAGATGATTTGTGAGTACC
Organism: uncultured Pirellulaceae bacterium; assembly: GCA_964555525.1. Lineage (GTDB taxonomy): Bacteria > Planctomycetota > Planctomycetia > Pirellulales > Pirellulaceae > Mariniblastus. The sequence continues at coordinate 603 of CAZKTR010001188.1, read as the reverse complement.
CGCGCGGGATGACGGTTTATGTGTTGGGCACGATGAGCAACCGAGTTCCGATCGACCACTTGATCCGTGGTTACCGAGGAACGCTCAAGTTTACGAATGATGGTTGGGTGTGCCATGACAAAGACGGCAAGGTGCTCGGTGAACACAAAAAGACTGGCGCGGAGAACATTTCTTTGCATCATACAAACTTGCATGACGCCATTCGCAACGGCGCCGAGTTGAACTGCCCTGCTCCGCTTGGTTTGGCAGGGGTCGCGGCGGTGACGATGGCCAACGAGTCTTGGCGAACCGGCCAGATGATGGCTTGGGACGAAAAAACTCGTTCGGCCGTACCGGCCAATTCGTTGCCCAACGGCGGCCGTCCAGACTACAACAAGCCGCGCGAATAGAACGTGGAAATAGGCTGTCAGGCAAGGTGCGGCAGACTGGCGAAGCGGGGTGACGTGAGGTTTTCCGTAAAGACAGGCAGGCCACGAGGTTTTGCTCGTCTTGCACTTGTCAAAAAAGCTGGGCAAGCAAAATACGTGACAAGCGCTTGCAATATACGTTATAAATAACGGCTGAAGGCAGTTTGTCGGTCAAACTGTCGTATATAACCATGTT
>CAZKTR010001187.1:0-1006 GCA_964555525.1 uncultured Pirellulaceae bacterium | reverse complement strand
CTAGCAAGTCTTGACGACACAGAAATTTCGCAGATCAAAGCTTTCATGGCTGGCAGCTCAGCCACTACAGAGGCGCCTGCTGAACCCGAAATGGGTGCGCCGGTTCGACCACGAAGCACCGGCAGTAAAAAGAAAATCGGCGAAATTGCATCGCCTGCTCGTGAAGTCGAAGCTCCCCCGATCGTTGAGGAAACTGTCGACGAGGAAGTCGCTGCTGTCGTTGAAGCAACCAGTGAAGAAGCTGCTCCTTCAGTTGCCGACCCAACTCCAGCCCGCTCGGGTCTCCACTCGCGACTCAAAGGTGGTGGCGACGAAGAAACGGTTACTAAGGCACCGGCTAAGACGCCAGCCAAACCGCCCGCGGCTCCAACACCGCCGTCCAAGTCGACCACGCCTCGATCTCCACTGACCAACCGGGGTATGTCACCGCGTCGTCCAGGCGTTGCTCCGCCTCGCCGCCAACTACGGAACTTGGACCAGACCAACAAGTCATCCGACGGTCCTAAGGCCGATCGTCCCAAGAAAAAAACAGGCGCGAACATTCGTTTGGCGGCCATGCCGGATGTCAAGCAACCTTCTGCCAACACAGCCAACGCTGGCGAAAAGGTCCAGAAACCAGATATCGCACTACCGCAAGACGCCATCAAAAGTGTGAAAGCCGGTGGCGGTGCAGCTCCGCTGGAACACCTGACAAAAAGCAAAGCCAAAGCCAAGCGTAAAGGCAAAGGCGATGGCAAAGATGGCGAAGTCATCGGTGAAATGCCGGGGCGCAAAACCAATGTACGTCGCGAACGTGGCAACATGATGGGCTCACGTCCGTCACGAAATCGAAACAACAATCGACGTCCATACCAACGCCGTCGAACTCGTTCGGGACCCGTTGCCAACACAGCTGCTCCGCGTAAAGACGATGTTGTTCTGCAGTTGCCTTGTACCATCCGCGAATTCTCTGAAGCCGCAGGGATCCCGACGGTGCAAGTCTTGTTGACGCTCAAGCAATTGGGGG
>CAZKTR010001186.1:0-1006 GCA_964555525.1 uncultured Pirellulaceae bacterium | reverse complement strand
GTTCTTTTTCGATATCGCCCGAATCAAGAATTCGCTCGCCTTGCAACTGCGATTCGCGGAACTGACCGCTTTGACGCAGCAGACAGTCGACCAACGTCGTTTTGCCGTGGTCGACGTGGGCGATGATGACAATGTTTCGGATGTCGTTGCGAGTACTCATGACAATTTCAAAGAGGCGTTTGCGGGTTGGCAAATTAAGATTGCCGTGAGCTGCGAGCTTGGAATCAAGCATGCAATTGAAAGGGCGGAATGATACAGACGGGTTGCCAATCACGATAGGTGAAAACGGTCGCTGACCCCGCTGCTTAACGAACTTATCGGAACTTTCAATATCTCGTCCTTTTTAGCTAACAGAACCCGCTCCAAAACGTGTTCTTAAATGTGGCCCTCGCCATGGGCAGTAGAAAAACGTTAAACTGGCATTAGTGGAGTGAAAACTCCCAAAATCGCTTAAAAACACGGTTCAATGGGAATTTGTCGTATGAAATCGCTTAGCATCGTCCTAGTCCTGATCCTGTCCACCGCTGCGGGGACCTTCTGGAACACCGAACCTAGCAACCGCCCCGACGACCGCCAGGCTTTGTGGATGCAAGTTCGCCAGGCCGAATTAAAAGGCTTGCCTAAATCCGCGGCCAAGCTGCTGGGTCAGATCTACGATTCTGCCGTGGCTGACAAAGAATATGCCGAAGCCACCAAAGCTGTCTGCTATCAAATCCGCGTCGAAAGCAAAATCAACCAACCGGCGATGCCCTACGCGATCCGCAAGCTGCAAGCAGAATTGCCCAAGCTACACGAAGAAGTCCAGCCGCTAGCTCAAGTGATTCAAGCCCACTGGTTTCTCAGTTACTACCAACGAAACCGTTGGCAGATCCAACAACGCTCGCAAACCGCTCAGTCGCCAAGCGACGATTTTGAAACTTGGGATAGCGTCCGTTTGCTGGACGAAGTCGATCAACGGCTACAAGCCTCGTTGGCTGCGGCGGACAAACTCAAAAAGTTTCCAATC
>CAZKTR010001185.1:0-1007 GCA_964555525.1 uncultured Pirellulaceae bacterium | reverse complement strand
TGTTTTGGCCAGCGATTTGGATTTTTTAAATTCGAATAGCGATTTAGCCGAGGCAAAAAGATGGATTCAATATTCGCCAGTTGGTTTTGTGCCAACTGGCGTTTTTTTTTGTGAATTGGAACTGAACCGGTAACTGTGCACTCGAGTCGGCCGATGTTGCGAGATTGAGATTAAGCCGGCTCGAGGTTTGTTAGTTCGATCGAGCGCGTTAGTCCTGAAGGGACGGTAGGTTGTAGCCACGGGCGTGAGCCTGAAAATTGAGCCGCCGGGCGATAGCCCACGGTTTTCACCACGATAAGCCGAAAACCGTGGGCTATCGCCCGGCGGCTCAGTAGTTATCGCGCAGGAAATAAAGTGTTTTACCCATGGCTACAACATGTCGTCCCTTCAGGACTTGGTTTTCATCCCTAGAGCTGCACTGAGTTCGGTATAAAATGATGTCCCCGAATCTGCGTTGACCCAGCATCGCACCGACACTTTTTTAAACCACCGCTTTTATAAATTTAGGTTTGCACCCATGCAAATTAACAACGGCTTTGTTTTCATCGCGAAATTCCTATCAGTGGCTCTGTTTGCCATACTGTTACCCGGTAGTTTACTGGCTCAGCAAGTGATCTACGTATCGCCACAAGGAAACGACCAATGGTCGGGACGCCAAGCGGATTCGGCCGGTAACGACGGACCGCTTGCGTCAGTCAAAGCAGCTCAGGCCAAAGTTCGTGAGCTGCTCAAGACGCAGCAAGGCGAAGCGATCGAGGTTCAGATTCGTGGTGGACTTTATCGTCTAACCGAAACACTGGTTTTTGGGTTGGAAGATTCTGGAACCAAGGATCGACCGGTAACTTACAAAGCTTACGCTGATGAAAAACCAGTGTTCTCCGGCGGCGTGCCACTGACTCAATGGAAACCTTGTACCGAAGATCCCGCGGGAACTGCCGCGGCTGCCGCGGGCAAACTCTGGTATGCCGAACTTCCCGCCGACAGCCAAGGCTGGAAGATCAAATCGC
>CAZKTR010001184.1:0-1011 GCA_964555525.1 uncultured Pirellulaceae bacterium | reverse complement strand
CGCTCAGTGGATCGAGGTCGCCGAGAAAGTAGAACGCCAAGCCTAGATTCAGGACGCTACTGATGAGGAAGGATCCGAAGAAGAGAAGTGTGGCTTTCCACAGCAGCCTTTTGTGGTCCGTTTCGGTTCCTCTTTCAGCGATGGCCGCCTCGATCTTTGCAAGGTCGAAGATGGAGTCATTGTAGACAAAGACATTGAAGAGCGGTTTGCTCATCTTGTGGGTGATCAGCAAGAGGGATCCAAGAACCAGCGGTTGGACGGCTTCTTTGATGCCAAAGAGGAGGGCGGCATTTTTCCTCACGCTCGCGCCACCAGACCAGAGATAGATGGTGATGGCTCCCGTGAGCACGACTGAAAACAAACCGACCAGCGAGAACACATTCATCTGGCGATATTTGAAGTAGTGCCAAAGTCCATAGCCGATGGGAATTGCCAGAGCGACAAACATAGCCCACATCGGTCCGACATGCCAAAGCTCGTCGCCTTCCTTACTCAGGTAGCTGAGAACGAGGACGGGTACCAAGACATTGATGATGATATCGGCAAAGGGATTTTCCTGAGGTGTGGCGGCCTTGCTTGCGATCGGCGCGGCGGTCTTCTCGGCAATCTTAACTGGTGCATCTTCAGGCATAATGAGTGGGATTCAATCTAAGCGGGCCTTTAGGCCGAATGTAGCCGGAGTCGCCAGACTTCGGGATGCGGTACAGTAAGGCCCCTGAACTCTGGCGAGCCCAGCTACTTCGCCTCGAAAGTGCGACGTCAACCGGACCGTTATTTAGTTTCCAGTTCTTCCGTTTCTAGTTCTGGCTTTTTATCGGTCGATGTTTCGATATCCGTTTTCGGCTGCGCAAAGCAATTGTGAATGGCATTCAAGTCGGCACAGCGACGTAGGATCATTTCAACGTACATTGGCTGATTGATCGTTTTTCCGTTGCGAGTAACTTTTGCTGCGGCGCGGGTGATGGGCCGAATGCGAGAGGCAATTCCGACCACTTCACCGTCAGAATTGAA
>CAZKTR010001183.1:0-1011 GCA_964555525.1 uncultured Pirellulaceae bacterium | reverse complement strand
CTAGCGCGTTCGGCTCACAGACACCGAGCGGTGAATCGGTATCGAGTCTCCAGCCTCCTACCCTCCAGCCTGCGCTACCCCATCACAAACAAACCGTACCGCCAAATCACATGCATCGTCGAAATCGCGATCAAATTCCACGCGATAAAAAACACGCGCACAAACACCAACGGATACCGACGAGGCCCAAAGCAGGCATCTAACAAAAAGAACCCTGCCGCCGTTACTGAAAACAATCCAATCATCCAACCACGAAAAAACCAAAACGCGATCGTCGCCTCGACCGCCAAGATCCCGACAAGCAACAGCTTGCTCAGCCGCACCCCGCTTCGATTGGCCCCCAGCGACACAGCCGTCGTTCGCCGACCGGCAGCGGCGTCTTCATCGACATCCATGATCTGTCCAAACAGATGACTATGCATCGCAAACAACGCCGAAAAAATCATCGCCGGCGCGTTTAATTGATCCACCGAACACAACCAACTGGCCAGCACGAATACCAACAAGTACCCCACTTGGTTCAGCAAATCGAACCATGGACGACTCTTCAACTTCAAGCTGTTGTAACAAGCGTTCGCGGCCACAAAGGCGGCGAACCAACCGAGCATCTTCCAGCCAGCAATCCAAACAAACGCCACCAAAAATGGAACCTGAACCGCGATCATGATCCACGGCAACACTCGCCGCATCGGCTGGTCGGGGCTGGCCCCGAACAACCACGATCCCTTACGGGCGTTAATCGAATCGGTAGCCGAATCACCGATATCATTCCAGCCGAAGGTCAACAGGCTCATCGGCAAACACACGTAAACCGCGCCCAACCAGAATGCGGCCGAACCGAACATGTCCTGCTGAGCAAAGGGAAGCAGATAGAACCACAGATGAGTCGGCCAAAAGCCTGGCCGAGAGATTTTGATGACTTCCAGAATTCGGTTCATCAACCGATTGTAACGATCACTTCCCTGGCAAGCACGAAAAAAACGCGATCAAGCATTGAAGCTTCATCGCGTT
>CAZKTR010001182.1:0-1014 GCA_964555525.1 uncultured Pirellulaceae bacterium | reverse complement strand
CGCATACATGCTTGCACTTTCATGGTGAGTCCTCTGTAGGCATGTCAGCACGAAAGCGTACACGCGACAAAAAGTTCATGAATGCACAGGCCAGTCACAGCACCAAAAGAACTCATCAGCCCCAGCTAGGCATTCACACGCAGGCACCCATGGGTGATGGACAGTGCAGGCAGCAAGGGAGCCGAAAGAGCTGGCAGTTCGGGCTGATACCGTGCATACGAAGTTGAAATTGTCCGAGTCGTCGAAAATGGTGCAACCTGGCACGTTCACGATGCCTTGATGCTGGCCTCCCCAAGTCATCAAGTTCTTCACATGAACTCCCTTCTGCCTGGAGCATGTGCTGGCTGTGAACAGTGCAGGAGCAGCACCCTTCATCGACATGCTGTGATGACCTGATTCAGCCCATCCCGTTCTTGAGCACTCAAAACAACCAAAGCACCCTGGAGCAGATTTCTGGCCAACGAAGACTTATTCAGACGATAACAGCGCCAGCCATCTACTACCAAGAGCACGCATGGGTTTACATAAAGGAGTCGAGGAGTGCAACCACGGTCAGATGCCCCATACCTGCATCGCTGCACTACGGCTCGTGCAAACTGTCCGCCTTGGCTGAACCCAACCATGTTGATACCTTCAGAAGCTTTGAGGTCCGGGTGATCTTTCAGCATGTCGCACGCGTGCTCTACCTCTTTGTTGGCATCCCCAAAGAACCCGCTGGCCCAGTCCAGAATTGGCGAGTCTGTGGCACCTGTGTTTACGCTAACCACCGGCACATCTGCACGCGTACCGTAGCACTGTGCCGCTCGTATAACGGTGTGTGGGGGTGTCACAGGCTTGTACAAAGCCCTGTGCTAGTCATGCGGTGTTCGCAAAGTGGTTACGGACAATGACCGACTTAGTTCCCCAGGCGTATTCAGAGCCGCACCGTATCGAGACTTGATTGCATCTACCAGTCCTCCAATACTCAGTGGATTGCAGCATGTATCTCCCATGCCGTGCCAAAGCACAATGGGC
>CAZKTR010001181.1:0-1014 GCA_964555525.1 uncultured Pirellulaceae bacterium | reverse complement strand
ATGCCGCTCTCTTCGGGTGGCCCGCCAAAAAGTTCTTCGACGCAAAAACGAGTCCACTGCGGCGTGAACTCCGTACCACCGGAAAAGATCCCCGTGATGCCAACTTCCGCCAGCGAAGTGCCGCGGTCTTCCAACGCCAAGCACAACGACTCGATCAGCTTCGGCGTACCAAACATGCACTTGATATTGTGGTTGGCCGTCAAGATTGTGATGGCCTGATCCATGCAATGCTTTTTGTACTCTTCCAGATGCTCCATCCAACCTTTTTTGATCAGCTTGACCACCCAGCGCGGATCCAAGTCAATACAAAAACTAATCCCGCCGCGCACCTGAGCCAAATGCTCGACCGCCAACCGCAAACGACGCGGGCCAGAAGGACCCAGCATCAACCAGTTACCGCCTTGCGGAAAGTACTCATCCGGCAACGTCTCGCTAAACAACGTGTAGTCCGTTCGGAAGTCATCCACGACCACTCGGCTTTTGGGAACACCGGTCGTACCACCGGTTTCAAAAACGTAAGTCGGGCGATCTGCATGGTCCTTCATCCGCCATCGCTCAACCGGACCACCGCGAAGCCAATCATCTTCAAATGCCGGAAACTTTTTCAAATCGTCATAGCACTTGATTTCGGTCAGCGGGTCGAATTTCAATTCTGCTTTCTTGCCCAACCAAAACGGGCAGCCAGTGGATTCATGAAAATGCCGTTGCACGATCTCGTAAGTGTGCTGATCGAGCTGATCTTTTGCTTGTTTGATGGCGGCGGCGAGAGAATCTTCGTTAGACATATAGGAATCAAGCTCGAGAGTTTGTTGCGTTTATCGTTGTTTCACAGAGACATATCAGAATCGGTAAACCGAGAACCGTCAATTACTTTTAACCGCCGCAAGAGCCAGCTTTTGGCAGGAAAAACCTAGCTGGGCGCCGTTCCTAACTTTCGGAGATGCAGAGGGCAAGATATTTGCCTAAACAGACCACCCACTTGGTCAGCATTTCACAAAACAGACTGCCACTAAG
>CAZKTR010001180.1:0-1015 GCA_964555525.1 uncultured Pirellulaceae bacterium | reverse complement strand
TTAAGTAGCCTCGCGAATCGTTGCGAGTGTCGGGCAAGGACTGCAACAGGCCTAATGCAATTGCAATCAGGCTGGCGGCAAGCCCTAGTTGTGACGCCAGAGACGATTCCATAAACGTTGCAGAATCTACATTATTGCCTAGCAATACCATCCAGAGCATGACCAAACCCAACGCCATCCCTAGCGGCGACCATCGTAAGCAGTCACGAAGTTCTTTTTGAAACACAGCGATCATTGTTGGGCTCCGTTTGAAATAGTATTGGCAGAAGGATTCGCTGGCGACGAAAAGAACGATCCGTCACCTCGGTCTCGAGTTAAATAAGCCAGTACGGCATCGTCCAGTGTGGCGTCGATGCGTTCACTTGAATGGTTGCTTAATCGGTTGATCGCAGCCAGCGTTTCCTCGTCCGCGTCGGCGACTGCGATATGCAGGCGATCGCCAAGCTTGCGGGCTTCGATCAATCCAGGAACCGCAGCAACTTTTCGGTTGTCGAATTCATGACCTTGAATCGCAAAGATCGAAATACGACTCGTGAAATCGTCCATCGTGGTATCGACCTTCAATCGACCGCCGACCATCACCGCCACTCGATCGGCAATCCGTTCCACGTCGTCAAGCAAGTGAGTGCTCAGCAAGACAGTCCGCTTGCCGTCACCAGCGAATTCAACCAGTGTTTCGTTCAGGGCTCGGCGGCTGACTGGGTCCAAACCCAACGCCGGGTCATCCAAAACCAATAGCTCTGGATCGGGGGCAAGGACAAGTGCCAACGAAACACCTGCTCGTTGACCGCGAGAAAGCGTGCTCACGCGAGCATTCTTGTCGATGCCAAAGTGGCGAACGATGTCGCGAAATAGATCGTCGTTCCAAGTGGGATAGCCCGCCCGTTGAAAGTCTTGGCACTGACGAACTCGCATGGACGGATACAAAAAGTGGCCTTCGACCAGGTATCCAACGCGAGATCGAGTTGCCAGCGACAGTTGCGACGCGTCTTCGCCAAGGGTGATCGCTTTGCCA
>CAZKTR010001179.1:0-1017 GCA_964555525.1 uncultured Pirellulaceae bacterium | reverse complement strand
AATTAGTGCCGGCTTTCAAGTGTCCATCATCTCCGCTGGAAGAATTTTCAGGCAACGTGACGATCCCCGCAATGATTGCGGACTACGTAGCAATATCCGGACACGCAGGAGGACTCGGAGGGCTTGATGGCCCGACTGGTGCAGTCGCCCCATTTTCAAACCAGAACGGCATCAAGGCTGAAAATGGCGTTTTCTTCCAAAACTCTGAAGTAGAAATCGGAAGCATCTCTGATGGAACCACCAATACGATGCTCGTTAGTGAAGTAGGTGATTTTATCTTCGTTGGCGCTAATGAACCTCGCGGTTATCGTCCTGGTGGAATTGGAGAAGCGTCTAACGAAAATGGCCCCGGTTTTCATGCGGGGTGGCAAACAAACACCAACCCAGACAACCTCTACAACTGTACGACACTCAGATACATTACCAATCCCGGCCCCGGGTTTTCGTTTTCAACAGGGCCCGATGATGGCGTTCATTTTAGAGGCTACAACACACCACTGCGGTCCAGTCACACGGGCGGCGTTCAGGTGCTTTTGGGCGACGCCTCAGTTCAATTCGTCGCTGACAGTATTTCGCTGACGACACTTGCCCAACTTGCCAACAAGAGCGATGGACAGGTCTCCGAAGGGTTCTAGTAGTGATCCTCGTATACAAAAATGCCTAGCTCATTCTAGCCAGGCTCTCACTGAAAAGGGTACTTGTCGAAATGAATTTAGCACTTAAGGCAGTTGTTGGCATGATGGTGGGGGCCTGCCTGCTGCCGCTTATTGGATGTGGGTCATCCGGCGATTCCAGACTCCCAAATCGAAACGAGATTTCAGGAACTGTGACTCTGGACGGCCAAAAGATCGACAATGGGTCAATCACTTTCTTCTCAGAGAAAGATGCTGCCCGAGGGATCCAAGCATCCGCATCTATTAAAGATGGGGAATATGAAATCTTGGTGACACCGGGACTGAAGAAAGTGAAAATCAGTCAAACCGTAGAGACTAAGCCCAACTTCTTCGAAAACATGGT
>CAZKTR010001178.1:0-1017 GCA_964555525.1 uncultured Pirellulaceae bacterium | reverse complement strand
GTTTGGTCGTGGAAAGCGCTCCCCAAAGGCAAAACGATGGTGACCCAATGCTGGGACCAGCAATACAGTTACTGGCTAGATGAATCGCGCACTGATTTGGTCGTGCTGAATACGAAAGACGGGAGCGAAGCCAAAAAGATTTCTTGGATCAAAGACGTCACGGTAACCAGTTACGACCCCAACACCAAAACCTTTCAAACTCGTGAAGGCGTGAACTTGGACGAAGGCGAATCGCCTGTCGAAGTATTCCCAGCTTGGTTTGCCAACTTGAGCGTCCGTCCTTATTTGTATTTCCAGTGCTTTGATTTCAAAGGAAAAAAAGGAAAGCGAAACGTCAACTATGGCCCTCGCACCAGCATCGTTCGAATCAACGTCGATACGAGCAAAGTTGAATACTTGCAGTTACCGTTTGAAACTCCCGAAGTCGCCGACCAAAAAGTAAAAGGCGGACAAACCTTTTATCCGTCAATGGTCGTCAACAGCCGAGGCATCGACGTGGCCGAAGACCGTCGTTCTGGGCGGACCGGTTGGTGGTGGTGCTTCAATGGCAACACGATCGCGGTCAACCAGTACCTGTACTTCACCTTCATGTGCGGCAAAGTCCAAGTCATCGACGGAAAGGCTACTAAATTCGACCAAAGTGCATTGGTGTCGATGAATGACTTGGGAGAGTTTGGCAAAACGTGGTCGGTAAACACACCGAGTTTTAGCAACGGCAGAATCTACCATCGCACCATGAAAGAACTCATCTGCATCGAAGCGGAATAAACCGCAAACCTTCTCCGAAGGAAAAGCAAGGTGGCGACAGTTGCCTCCGGCCTGTCTACGCGCTGGCCGATGAACACGGATCAAAACTCGTGCCTTATCCGGAGACTTCTCGATGAACACCACCATTTTTTATTACCAAGCTATGAGCATCGTTGATTACTGAATTTTGAACCGCAAATGGACGTTAATAAACGCGAATACAAATTCCGGCATCCGTGTTTATCTGTGTCCATCCGTGGTTAAAAAAAG
>CAZKTR010001177.1:0-1018 GCA_964555525.1 uncultured Pirellulaceae bacterium | reverse complement strand
GCGACGACTCGACCGGTGGCTGGGCAAGTAGATTCCAACGGGGCGGCGGAGCCTTCGACCCACTGACCTGCGATAAAACTTTTCAAATGATTCATGAGATTATTATTTTGTTGGAGTGGCACCGTTTAACGACGAGCCGGCAGGCGACGGCGTTTTACGGTGGACTAAAAATTTGATTCTATTGTGGAGTTCGGTGGTTTGCTTCTAATTGCCGTCAACTATCCGGCTAAAGCCGGTACTACAAACTCAGCCACTTCCCTGTGATCGAATCAGCGACCGAACTCAAATCCTCTGGCCGACAAGCGGCGACTAACTGCCCTCCAGCTTTGCCGCCATCGGGCCCCAAGTCAATGACCCAGTCGGCACACCGGATCACGTCCAAGTGATGTTCAATCACCAATACCGAATGACCTTGCTGTACCAATCGATCAAGCAGACCCACTAACAACTGCACGTCAGCCGAGTGCAGCCCCGTGGTAGGTTCATCTAAAACAAACAACGTTTTCCGAATGTCCGTCGCGGGCCGAGCCAGTTCGCGGGCGAGTTTTAAGCGTTGTGCTTCACCGCCGGAGAGCGTCGTGGCTGGCTGGCCGAGTTTCAAATGTCCTAAGCCCACTTCTGACAGAACCTCCAACACCGTTCGGACTTTGCTAAAACCGTCAAAGACTTGCTTGGCTTGATCGACGGACATTTCCAAAACGTCGGCAATGCTGTGACCAGCGTATTTAACTCGTAACGTTTGCAAATTGAATCGCCGGCCCTGGCAGGCATCGCACTTCACGTATGCATCGGGCATGAACGACATTTCGACTTTGCGATGACCGAGCCCTTGGCATGCCGGGCACCAACCCGATTTCGCGTTAAAGGTGAACCGCCCTTTTTTGAAACCGAGTTGTTTTGCCAGCTTGGTCGCCGAAAACAACTTGCGAAACTCTTCCATCAAACCGCAGAACGTCGCCGCACAACCGCGCGGGGTTCGCCCGATCGGTTTTTGATCGGCGACGACGCAATGTTCGAT
>CAZKTR010001176.1:0-1019 GCA_964555525.1 uncultured Pirellulaceae bacterium | reverse complement strand
GTCCGATACTATTCAAACTGTCTGACGTCGCGTTTCGCTCAAGTACCACCATGAACACGCGGGGAAAGGCCAAGGGCTTGGCAAAGAGCACCAGAAGCAAGGTGGCTGCTGCTGCTGCAGCGAAGAGAGGGCATGCGGACGACTTGTTGCCTGTAAGGAAGGCTCCTGTAAAGAAGACAGCACCTGCTCAGAGGAAAAGGGCTGCACCGAAGAAAAAAGCAACAAAACCGGCGCAGCCGGAAAGCACTGTTTCGTTTCAAGCTGAAGTCGTTGTCGTTTCATTGACGCAGGCGAACACCGGCATTGTGTCCCAGGACAACAGAACAGTGCACCAGTCGGTGTCCTCATTTTGGCAGATCCTGCAGCAGCATGAGCTCAAGTCATTCAAAGTTTCATTCGACACCAACGAGGCTTGGTCTACTGTCCAGATCACGTTGGACAGAGACAGTCTCCCTCGATTCCCCATGCTGGTCGACATGGAGCTGAAGACTCCGCCTGGTACAGACAGTACAGTTCCGTTCCAGCCACCTTCGACTAGCTTGCCTTTTGTAGCAGCTGCAGCGTTGCTCGAGGAGCCCTTGGATTGCACGAAATGGCTATGCAGTTCAAACCTTGGCCTCTCACTGGCTGCAGCTACTCTGGAGGTGCGATAAACTTCACCTAAATTTAGCAGATAGCCTGCTTTACTTGGATACGAGATGGCCTGTGCCATGCTGTTGCAACTGCTATGGCTTCGCTACAACCACAAAGTTCGACAGAGCACAAAGTTCGATCAGAAGCCTACAGGGTCCTCTCTTGTTCTTCACTTCAAGTATCGTGTTGCAGGTTGCTGAATTTCTCCAGGCCAGTACGCTGATCAGCACGATCTGCAACTGGCTCCCTTCCCTCTTCGCAGCATCACAAGATGTGGAACTGCAATTGCAAGGAGACATGGGGCACATCCCAGCCAAGGTACGAGGCTCCAAAATTCCACCTCTCGTTACGATTCCTGTTTTTGGTCTCCGAAGTCATGCCTAGAC
>CAZKTR010001175.1:0-1022 GCA_964555525.1 uncultured Pirellulaceae bacterium | reverse complement strand
CTAGTATTTAAAGCCCCAATTCTTGTTAGGGTTGTAGTGTAATTTTCCGTTTATAACTTCTAGTGGCGCAGGTATATTATTTGTATAAAGACTTCCTGTTCCTAAGCCTTGTGGCCCCTCTGCTTTAATCTCATAGGTCCATTGCGCAATAGCATTAAGCCCTATATTACTCTCTAGAGCTGAAGTAACCCACCAACCTATATTCATTTCATCCGCCAGTGATATCCACTCTTCTGAGCCCTTGTATCCACCTATAAAACTAGGTTTCAAGATAACGTATTGTGGTCGTATGCGTTCTAATAATTCTCTTTTTTTATGGAAATCGGTAATCCCTATTAACTCTTCATCTAGAGCAATAGGCACTGGAGTATTGGCACACAATTTTGCCATATCTTCCCATTGGTTTGTTGCGATAGGTTGTTCTATAGAGTGAATTTCTAGAGCTGCTAATTCTTGTAAGACTTGTTTTGCTTTCGCGAAAGCAAAACCTCCGTTTGCATCTACCCTTAATGTAATTTTATGGACATCAAAATGTTTTCTAATACTTGCTAAAATCTCAAGTTCTTTTTCTACTTGAATCGCTCCTATTTTCATTTTAATACAAGAAAAACCATCTGAAAGGCGCTGCTCTACTTGCTCTTTCATAAACGCTTCATCTCCCATCCAGACTAGCCCATTAATAGAAATAGCGTCATCACCCTTAGAAAATCGAGACGAATTTAATACAAAAGCATCTTGAGATTCCAGTGATTTAAAAGCCATTTCAACCCCAAATTGAATACTAGGAAACTCCTTAAGTTCTCCCCACAGCCATTCTTTACCCTTATAAATATGTGCGCACGTCCATTTTAATTTTTGCTCATAATCTGGGCGATCATCATAACTAAGTCCTCGTAAAATACCACACTCTCCTATTCCTTTCTTTGCTCCATCTTCAATCACAAGAAACCAAGTTTCTTTTGTTTTTAAAACCCCTCTTGAAGTACCGCTAGGTCTTTTAAATTCTAAAATGTGTTTATGAT
>CAZKTR010001174.1:0-1023 GCA_964555525.1 uncultured Pirellulaceae bacterium | reverse complement strand
CAGCCGGCGACGAGAACAATTTGAACGTTCGAATTTACGGCACCGATGCGTCGCTTGAGTGGCATCAAGAGCACCCGAACGAACTAACGCTGAAGTTCGCTGACGCGCCGCGGCAGATTCACCGTCGTGGCAACAGTTACAACGGAACCGAATGTGCTGCCAATACTCGGCTTCCCTTTGGTCACCCGGAAGCGTTCATTGAAGCGTTTGCGAACGTTTACTTGGCCGCCGCTGAAGCTATTGCCGATGAAGTCCAAGGTAATTACCCGCGGTCTGCTGGCTACGATTTCCCAACGGTCGACGATGGCGTAACCGGGATGGCCTTCATCGAAGCCGCCGTCAAATCGTCGCAGAATAACTCGGCTTGGACCAAGCTAGAAGGCTAGTTCAGTTTAACGACGTGCCGGCAGGCGACGGCGGCAGCGCCGATTAGAACATCGGCGCCCCACCTTCACCCCATCGAGTCATAAATCTGGACTCGCTCGGTAAACCGCTCATTGATTTCACGAAAGCGATCATGAGCTGGTTCTTGCTGGTAAGCCTCATGGCTGGCCGCGTCGTCGAACGTCACCACCAGACAATAGTCGTACGAATTATCAACGACCTCCCTTGGTGTACCGGCTGGCTTGCCAATATGCCCCGTGCTGGCATGTTCGCTATCTTCGAGCATCTTTCGTAAACCTGCTTCAAACTCCGCTACCTCCGCCTCGGATTGACTAGGTTTGAGCCAAAAGTAGACGACGTGCACAAATTCGTGCTTAAACACCTGCTTTGGGTCAGTATCGATGTTAGGTTTCACGATTCAATCTCTCCTCAGTCAAAAAACAAGGCTCCAAGCGTAAATTCGCCTGCCAGAAAACCCACAACATTTGTTCAAAATTGAACTAGTGTACTTTTAAATTAATCCCAAATGTGTACACTCGATTGTTAACGTTTGACACCATCTGAGTTAACCTCATTGATCCAACCCCAGCAAACAAGTTCCACTTAAACAAAGGACTTAGGCTATGTTGCAAGAAAAAC
>CAZKTR010001173.1:0-1024 GCA_964555525.1 uncultured Pirellulaceae bacterium | reverse complement strand
CCAGTGCGGTTTTTCATTTACTGGGAGTGATTCCGGGGGTGTTGATTGGTTGGGGAATGTTGAAGATCCGACAAGTCAATTGCGAGGGGCATGATTTCTTTTCAATCCGGTCGGGCAAACGAGGCCAGTCGCAGTTAACGGTTTCCGAAGAAGCGGAAATCAAAAACGAACGAGCCGAACGAATTGCTGAACGTAAGGAGGAGCTTGAGAGCGGTTTGGAGGCAGTCGATCGTTATATCGAAATGGGGCACTACAAAAACGCGTTTGAGAGATTTAAGAGTTTGTCGCTATCGCGTCCTAAGCTCCTGTTGTCAGAGGCGCGGCTAATCAAGATCGTCAATGGTATAGAAAAGATTCCAGAGGAAGATCGTTTGTATCGCAAACTGATGCAGTATTACCTTAAACATTACCAACGGTTGGCAGTGCCGGTTCGTTTGAAGCTGGCCAAGCGTTTTCTTGAAGACGAACAACCGCGTGGGGCCGGCCGAATTTTGCAGCCCTTGATTGGCCCCGACTCTAAGTATCAGCTCTCCGAGTCGCAGCGAAAAACGATTGCCAAGATGCAAGCCACTGCTAAACGTCTGATCGCCGAAGGTGTGATTGAAGTCCAGATGGACGATTAGCGTCGCCACTTCGCCTGCCACCTCGTTCCAAGGCTCTGCCTTGGAACGCACTGAACGAGTGGCTCCGCCACACACACGCAATCGAAACGAGCCAGCACGATAGTCTCGGTAGCTTTTTAACCACGAAAGAAACGAAATACACGAAAACCAACCAGAAGTCCGCTGATTCTAGCTTTCGTGTATTTCATGGTTGTCAATTCCAACTACCGCAACAATAAAAACCGTTGCCTCTCCGCCACCGCGTATGACAGAGGCAACTGTCGCCCCCTTCCGATTTCTTGCTCTGACGCTGCGGGGGACTATTGGGTGTGGCAGAGCCACTAACTCCAGTGCATTCCAAGGCAGAGCCTTGGAACGAGATGGAGTAGAACGAGATGGAGTACTACGTGCTTAACTTGGCG
>CAZKTR010001172.1:0-1025 GCA_964555525.1 uncultured Pirellulaceae bacterium | reverse complement strand
GTGAACACACCGCAAGTAGGCCTTTGACGACCCACTCGCGAGTGTAAATTCCACTTAGCGATCGGAATGTATAGTCGATTTTTGGCGAGTCAACGTGCTCGGTTGATTTCATGTAGTTACTTCTGCAAGTTTTCTTTTTTGTAGACTTCAGTAACTGGACCTGATCGCTTTTCCATTTCAGCGTTCAAGTAGTGAGTGCCTGTTTCTTCATCCAAGAAACGATCTTTGGCAGCATCATAAACAGATTGCGGCAATGGAACGTAGCCGACTTCTTTGGCAAACTCAGCAGCGTTGTCCAAATAAAACTCAACAAACTTGTTAACCTGTGCTTTCTTGATTGATGCTTTATTCACGTAGATGAATAGCGGACGGCTAAACGGGTTGTAAGTTCCGTTTTCGATTGATTCGTCCGAAGGCAGAACCGATTCACCTGCTTTATTGACAACCGCAACCGCATTTAGCTTGTCTTTGTTTTGGAAGTAGTAAGCAGCGCCAAAGAAGCCAAGTGAAAACTCATCGCCAGCAACGCCGTTGACCAAAACGTTATCGTCTTCGCTGGTAGACATATCGTCGCGAAACGATCCGGTCTTTCCAGCGACGACTTCTTTAAAGTAATCGAAAGTTCCTGAATCGGTTCCTGGAGCAGAAATCTTGATTTCTTTATCGGGCCATGAAGGGTCGATATCTTTCCAAGTTTTTGCCGCCGGTGCCTCTGGCGACGCAAGGAAAATCTTTTTCAGTTGGTCAACAGTGATCTCTTTAAGGAACTCGTTCTTTTTGTTGACAACGATTGTCAAACCGTCGTAGGCAACTGGTATTTCGATGAACTCAACGCCTGATTCTTTACAAGCTGCAAATTCCTTTGCTTTGATTGGACGCGAAGCATCCGAGATGTCAATTTCACCTTTAGTGAATCGCTTGAATCCACCGCCAGTGCCTGACTGACCAAGAGTCGGTTTAACATTGACGTATTGTTCTTTGAACTTTGCTGCGGCGGCTTCTGAGATTGGGAAGACCGTGCTGGA
>CAZKTR010001171.1:0-1026 GCA_964555525.1 uncultured Pirellulaceae bacterium | reverse complement strand
GCTGGAAAAATCATCCCAATAAGAATCCCGATGATCGCGATCACGACCAGTAGTTCCACCAATGTGAAACCTTTTTTGCGTTGCATTTTAATTACCTTTCGAAATACAACTTCCAACACAACAGAGGAGAGCAACTCCGCTCTCGATAAGGGTGACGTACCCTTGTTGCCGGAGATTCTAGTAATCTTTCTTAAGATCGCTTTAAGGCGAAGTGTTAATAAGATTTATACTCTGTTTGCATGTCTTCATAATGCGAAGCTCTCTTCAACAAAGCGAACGCAGTCGGTAAGGCATTGATGTGCCGCAAAAATCGGCATGTCGACTGACGAAAAAAACGCAAAGTTGCCCTGCCGTGAAATGGTTTTCCTTTGGCAACTGCGACGTTACCATCAGAAGACTATTTTTAATAAGAACAAAACTTAACAATTAAAAACTCGACGGCTCAATTGCTGTTCACATTCGTGATGAAGTGGTACCACTGGAAGCCGTCCGGCAGGTCTGGTTGGCCTGAGAATTCTAGATGTAAGATTCTTCGATGCTGCGTCGTACCGGGCGTCGAAGCGCCGCTGGCGTGACTGATCAGCGGACGCATCGCCAGGACGTCACCCGCGGCGGAGTAAATCGTGTCCACCGCATGAGACTGCGCAGCCGCCGTTGCCGTTTGGTCGGAGACTTTGCCGTGGTGCGAACCGCGGATCACTTTTAAAGGACCGTTGTCGTCGGTCACTTTGTCTAAGTGAATTCGCAACGTCAACATTTGCTTCAAAACGTCTTCTGATGCCTCGACGTGTGCGACGCCGGATTTGGTTGTCGGTTTACAGAATACACTCGATGGAAGCGAGTTGTCTTGGACTGCGATTGTCATGTCTTGATGCCATGGCAGCGTCCACGTGCGATTGGGGTGCTTGTCAAAATACAACACCCGTACCAAACCAACGGTCTTGCCTAAAGTCGTTTGCAACAAATCGACCAACCGATCACAACGCCACATCGTTGCCAGTTCCGGAGCCAGTTTGATCAAGTTCC
>CAZKTR010001170.1:0-1028 GCA_964555525.1 uncultured Pirellulaceae bacterium | reverse complement strand
CCGGAGCAAAACGCATGCGTTGCACCTCCGCAGTTTACACTTACGATGACGCGCAATTGAAAATTGCCAAACAAGCGGGAGCTTCGAACATCATTCCTTGGAAACCGTCGCTGGAAACTCGGCAAGTCAGGAAGTCGGAACAAAAATACCATCTGCGAAATACACCGTTGGCGCAATTGCCATTAAACGAATTGCAGGCAGTTAAGCTGAACGTGTTGTCCTCTCGCAGTCGCGGGCAACAACCGGAACTGACCAAAATACTAAGCCCCCGACAAATCGCACTGATGAAACGAATTTCAACAGCGATCTCCAAAAATCCAAACTTATTGGCTGGTTTCAGTTTTCCCGAAGACCAGAGCGAACTAGCCGCCTACAACAACACGCTGCTGGATCGACTTGAAACCGTCGAAAAGTAAACGGCACGCCAGCACTAATTTCCAGAGATACAATACAGCCGATCGATCATACGCCGTATCCCATTCATTAGACCAATAAAGTCATTCGCAACGACCAAACTTTTTCTCTAAAAACGCTACTGTTAATCGTCACTGGTTTCACGGTGCTGATGGCGATCTATGCCGCAATTGGCCCTGCGGAATTTTTCGAATGGTTGGTCCCCCTTGCGTTGCTTGCTTTCTTCTTTGTAGCAGGATTCGTCGCGCATAAAAATGAGAAGCCGGCTCCCTACTGGTCGTGTGTCGGTTCCGTGGTCATTTTCTTTTTCATTGCACTACCGCTGCTAGCCTTCGGGCCAAGTGAAGCGGGCGCGATATTCTTCGCGTTTGTTTTTTCGATCGGCGGTTACTTGTCTTATTACGCGGTTCGGCACGGGCATCGGACCACTCAAATTCTGGGAGTGCTTATGTTGACGGCATACGCGCTCTGCTTCTACGTAATTGCTCAAGGGACGTTGTCGTGAATCATTGGATAGATTAGTCCCAATCCCAAGACAACCAAGCAATACAAATTGAATCTAATTCGCTTCTACAATTTGTTGCACACGAAAATTCTTGGGCGCCTCATCCCGC
>CAZKTR010001169.1:0-1028 GCA_964555525.1 uncultured Pirellulaceae bacterium | reverse complement strand
CAAGCGTGGCGCTAAATCCCGTTGGTAGCTCGATCAGCGCCAAAGCGTCTTCCGGCGGCGTCATCGGAATCGTCAGCGGTTGGCTGTTGGGGATCTCCTGTTCGGATTCGGATTTGGAGTTGGTTTGGCCGTGCAGGGCTGAGCCGATCAACATCAGCAATAAAGAAGCTATACGGACGAAATACAGGATCGATGTAGAGCGTGGCACGACGGCTGTCTCGGGTTAAAGAGGCTGTTGATTTAGTAAGTTCTTCCGAGGCTCAATAGTACTCGCTTTACCAAGAGACTCTAGTAATAGCATTGATAGCCCTGTTTGGAAACGACTCGGAGAGTCGTTCTGAGTATCTCGACTCTCCGGTCGTGGCCCGTGGCTAGCGCCAAAACGGCTCACATAAACTAAGTGTCGGAGCCTTTTTCAGGTACTTGATCGAGGATCTCCAATAAAATTTGATCGGAAGTGATTCCTTCGGCTTGGGCTTCAAAGTTGGGTACCACGCGATGGCGCATCGCTGGCAAGTACACCCGACGAACGTCCTCGAAGCTGACATTGAAACGACCTTCCAGTAACGCTCGAACCTTGGCCGCCAAGACGACGGTTTGAGCACCACGAGGGCTCGCTCCCCAACGCAAGTACTGATTTGTAACAGGCGTCGCGTATTCGCCGTCCGGATGTGTCGCTAGATTCAGCCGAACGATGTAATCGGAAATATGGTCGGCAACAATCACTTGCCGCACGACTTGTTGCCATTCGAGGATTTCTTTTCCGTCCATTACGACGTCGGTTTGAATCTTCACGCCCTTGGTTGTACGATCCAAAATCGTTGCCAGTTGGTCTTTGTCGGAATACCCAACGACCAGCTTGAACAAAAAGCGGTCTAACTGAGCTTCGGGTAGCGGATAAGTTCCCTCTTGCTCGATCGGGTTTTGGGTCGCCAGAACAAAGAACGGTTTGTCCAATACATAACGATTGCCAGCTACCGTGACGGTGCCTTCTTGCATCGTTTCGAGCATCGCCGACTGCGTCTTTG
>CAZKTR010001168.1:0-1028 GCA_964555525.1 uncultured Pirellulaceae bacterium | reverse complement strand
TCGGGGCAAACACCACCTTGGTGGCGCCCAACGGCCAACTCCACAACCACGTTTTATTCTTCCACTGGCTTCCATCCAACTTTTTCGTCTGGCAATGCATACTATTCTTACGATTCAGACGCTCAGTTGGTCCACCTATACTGGGATGGATGGGATTGATTCAAACTATGCCCGATAATTCTCACGCTGTTCTTGGTCTCGGGTTGGCTGCTTTAGGGCGACCGGGATATATCAATCTCGGGCATGGGCAAGACCTACCAGCCGGTCACGATGTCGAACAGATGCTGGCTCAAGCTCATGCGGTTTTGGATTGCGCTTTTGAACTCGGCATCCGCTACTTCGACGCCGCACGATCTTACGGTCGCGCCGAGGAGTTTTTGGCGACTTGGTTAGAGCATCGTGGATTGGTAAGCGCCGGCGATGAAGGCCTAACGATCGCCTCGAAGTGGGGCTACACCTACGCAGCGGATTGGCAAGTAGAACTACCCGCCGGACAATCGCATGAAGTCAAAGAACATTCGCTCGAACGCCTCGACGTTCAGCATCGTGAAAGCCGCCAATTACTCGGAGAATGCTTGAGCCTGTACCAGGTACACTCGGCGACAATGGACAGCGGAATTCTAGAGAACTCTGATGTACTGGATCGATTGGCTGAACTACGTGACGCGGGATTGCGAATCGGACTGTCCGTTAGCGGCCCCCAGCAAGCGGACGTGATCCGCGCGGCGATGAATTGTTTACGCGGGTCTTCGCAGGTCTTTGGTGCTGTGCAAGCAACGTGGAACTTACTGGAAACTTCCACTGGCGACGCGCTGCAAGAAGCAAGCGATTGCGGCTGGACGGTGATCGTTAAAGAAGGCGTGGCCAACGGGCGGTTAACTGATCGCAATCAAATGCCAGATTTTGCACACCGGAAAAAACAGTTGCAAGACCTGGCACAACAATGCAACGTATCCATTGATGCAGTTTCGTTGGCGGCGATATTAGTACAACCATGGGCAAACGTAGTGCTTAGTGGAGCCAGCACA
>CAZKTR010001167.1:0-1031 GCA_964555525.1 uncultured Pirellulaceae bacterium | reverse complement strand
AACCCAAACCGACTCATTTTTGGTCGCATCCGCAAAACAACTCAAACAACTCGCCGCCGAACTCGATCGAATTCTACAAACCAATGGCCGACTGATCAAAGTCGGTATTGAACCCGAACCCGGCTGTGTTCTGGATTCAGCTGACGACATCGTCAACTTTTTTCAGCGGTACTTGTACGACGGCCAAGACGCCAAACGAGTACGGCGACACATCGGCGTCTGCCACGACGTCTGTCATTCGGCCGTGATGTTTGAGTTTCAGCAAACCGCGATTGATGCTTACCGCGATGCAAACATCGACATTTGCAAAGTCCAAGTATCATCGGCGATCGAAGGAGTTTTGGACGGCCACGAAGACAAAGCGACATGGGCGGCGCTACAAGGTTTCGCCGAACCAAAGTACTTGCATCAAACCAATCTGCGGGCCACTGACAATAAATCAACGGAATTTTATGAAGATCTCCACCTTGCAATCGAACAGCATGCCGAGTCAGATTCGTTTCGTGGTCAAATACGAGTGCATTTCCATGTACCGATTTTCATGCAAACATTGGGCGTGCTTAAAACAACCCAGCATGAAATCGCTGAGTGTTTAACGGCGTTGCGAAAAACACCAGCCGATGTCCAACAAGAAACAACCATGCCACATTTCGAAGTCGAAACTTACGCATGGAACGTCATGCCGCAACAATATCAGCAGTCGTCGTTGGCCAGTGGAATCGCAGAAGAAATTCGTTGGTTGAATGATTTGTTAGATTAGCAGTTTGTTTTTTGGTACTGACTGCGCGTAAGACCGGCTGGAAGCACCGTCGCCACCTAGGTTCCATTTCCAATGGAAAAGGTGGCGACAGTTGCCTCCGGCCTGTCTTACGCGCCGGCCGAGGGATAACGATGCGCACTAAGATTAGCGCCCAAGGACAGAACAAATGCCGCTAGGCTAAGTTGCATATCATTTTTCAATTTTACCGAGCTTTCTATGTGGCGTAACAACCGTGCTTTGTTTACCTATGACTGGATCAACATCGAAACGT
>CAZKTR010001166.1:0-1031 GCA_964555525.1 uncultured Pirellulaceae bacterium | reverse complement strand
TGTCGGCTTCCGGCACTGGAAACGCCCGCAACGCTGCCCGTTGAATCGCCCTGCGGTAAGCATTGTGGTCGTAGCACGGTTTAAACGCTTTCGGCTTGCGAGGCTTGGGCCGGTTGCCTTCGTTCATCGGCGTTGACCGTTCTTCATGCCGTCGCGTAAAGTGCTGCTCATAGGCTTCAGACGGCGTGAAGCAGTACGCTTTTTCGTCACGCAGTAGGTACCGGCTCAGCACAGCCTGGGCTTTGGGGCCGATGGCAATGTGCCGACTATGACCGTGGTGCTCCGTTTTATGGCTGGCCGGTGTGTAGATCCAAACTTCGCTACTTCGATCGATATCGCATGGCCGAATATTGCAGACTTCCGACGGCCTAGCACCGATCAGCCTTTGAAGCTCTACCATGTCAGAAATCAACGGCGTTAGCTCGCGCTGCGTTGCCTTCACAATGCTGTTATCCACCGACCAACGTTTCTTCTTGGGTTTCACGTCCATTTCTACTGGTCCTACCGACAGCAGCCGTTGCCACAATTCAACCGGGATCAGTTCCATTTTTACGCCGCGTTTAAACATCTTTACGACGTAGTTGCTTTTGCGTTTAACGACAGTTCGCGACAGACCACGTTCGACCAACGTTTGGCGATAGTTTTCGAA
Organism: uncultured Pirellulaceae bacterium; assembly: GCA_964555525.1. GTDB lineage: Bacteria > Planctomycetota > Planctomycetia > Pirellulales > Pirellulaceae > Mariniblastus. The sequence continues at coordinate 382 of CAZKTR010001166.1, read as the reverse complement.
TCGCACGGGGCCGAATTCGACGGCCGATAAATGCCCATGGGTTTTTCGGATATCCTTCAGGACGTTACGTATCTGGCTGGTCCACTCTGGTTTATCGCCATACTTGCGTTTTGCGTATCTGGCGAATTCGACGGCCAAATCAGTGACCGTTGCGGCTCGGTTCGGTTCGGGCGGTGACTTCGGCGTATCACCCGGCTTGGCCCATAGATCGGCAATCAACTGACGGGGAGCTGCATGGGGGCACCCACAAACCAGAGGCCATTTTGCCCAGTTTGGCACCGTTTATTTTCGAGCGTTTTTTGTCTAGCTTAACTTTGTGGGTGTCCCCAGCCGGTCGTTCGGGTCAGGTGAATCGCCCAGTTTGTCGTCATAACTCGCGCAT
>CAZKTR010001165.1:0-1031 GCA_964555525.1 uncultured Pirellulaceae bacterium | reverse complement strand
GAAGATCGAAGCTGTCGATCGAGCGGGCAATATTGGCACGCATGTGCTCAGCCAAGCCGTTGATGTGTCAGGGCTAGTCCCGCGTGGAACGATTCATGGGGTGACGCCAGTGGGTAGTCAGTAGACCCTTGGCATTCGCTTGAAACGACGCAAGATCTGATCAGCCAATACAAAAAAATTGCATGGTGCTGACGAGCTTGTTAAGATCTGTGATTAGACTTTACATAACATTTCTTCGCTTTAAGCCAACGACCCACTTCATGCCTACGCCTTCAATTTCCACCTCGCTGACACGTGTTTTTCTGTCAGTGATCGCTGTTTCAAGTCTCTTTAGCGGTAGTCAAGCTTTCGGCCAAGTCAACGGTGTTGGAATATCCGATCCCAGTCTGTTCGACAACGTTTTCAATATTCCGACCGATCCTGATAGCGGTTTCCAGCAAAGCTTCGGCGGAGTGGCGGGAGAAACCACACAAATCAATCTTTCCGATGGTGGAACGATTGGGTCGCAAGTTGATTTTCTCGCAGGTGTGGAATTGAACATCGATGGAGGAAATTTGAGACGCGACCCGGAAGCTTTCGAAGGTAGCGAAGTAAATATCAGTGGAGGGACCATTGGCTCATTTTTCGGAATTCGCGGGGCCGAGACCAACATCAGCGGAGGCTTCTTCGAAGGATCGCTTATTGTTGGCGGCGGGGAGGTGTCGCCAAGTAGTACCACGATAAGTGGTGGAGTCTTCAATGGTTTTACCTATATCAGTTCCATTTTCGAGAGCCCCATCAATGCCTCAATTAGTGGAGGCAATTTTCGTGGTAATTTTACAGTGATTAGGTTTGGTGACGAAGACGCACCGACGGGAAATATCGAACTCATCGGTGGAGATTTTCAAATTAACGGAACTCCGATCAGTGGGTCAACGTTGAGTCTTGCTGAAGACGACGTCTTCACAGGTACTCTGCAAGATGGATCGGGTTTTTTGTTTTCACCATTAACCGGTGACGATATCGAGCAACTAACGCTTACAAGAGTGGCA
>CAZKTR010001164.1:0-1032 GCA_964555525.1 uncultured Pirellulaceae bacterium | reverse complement strand
GCCTTGGGGGAGGCGTGGCGGGGCCGCACGGACGGCTGCACCGATTGCGCGCCACGCACGCGTTTCAACTGCATGCATTGCTTACTGTCAGATCTTTTGATGTTGTTGCCCTTGCGCAAGTCTGATAGCTGGACTGCGAGGTGCAATGACTCAGAGGGTGTTGGGGGAAGAGGGTGTTCTCCAGTGCGGCAGGCAGCATGATTTCATAAATCAACACATCAATACTAATGACTGAAGGAGCTGCACCAACAAGGTTGGGTGCCCACAACAAGAAACGTGCGAGAATAATGCAAGTACATCGATGAGCCAGGCGAAGGAAAGGAACTCTGCGAACGGCCACTAAGAAGGCAGCAACGCTATATAACATTGCCAACACAGCGTGCACGCTCCACGGCCACAGCTGAATGGTCCAACAGCTGAGAACGAAAACTTACAAAGCAGTCAGATCGGACTCTGATTATAACAGATTATCAAGCGAACAAACTTGTGAATCGGTTTTGTGAAGTGTTTGTTTCCCGTTTACTCAATATGTTGTCTGATGACTGTCTGATGTGTCTTCTATGAAGAGTATTTGTCAAGCCCCCCATCCAACACTAGTGCATGTGTCAAGCTATCAAATCATCCAACCAACCAGGTGCCCCCACACATCCTCACGTCCCTATCCAGTTATGATGTGAGGGATGTTGTCAGGGCAGCGGGAGGTGCTTCTGGCGCTGCTGTTCTGGTTGGGGTGCCCCTGTACCGCCCCTCCGCCCGCGCTCCTTGGGAGTGCTGAGGCCCATTCCCTTCGGAATTGGCGTGATCTGAGATCTGTTCTTTTTCTGAGATTTCTAGAAACACCACAACGATACCCTCTCACAACGCGGCAGCCAGGAACCCACCTGCAGCAGGGAACCACACCCCACCACGGCAGCCCCGTGCATGGGGGGAGTGGGAGTGGGACACACCTTCACAGGGGGGAGGTAGAGGTGCACGGGCAGGACGACGTCGTTGTTATGTGCGCCTTTGGCGATGCTGTTGTTCAGCTTGGAC
>CAZKTR010001163.1:0-1034 GCA_964555525.1 uncultured Pirellulaceae bacterium | reverse complement strand
CCGACAACAGCATCATGTCGTCATAAGTTGATTCCAGCATCGGGTTGATTGCCTGCAGCTGTTCTGAAACCAATCGGTGCGCCTTCCAGTGCCCATGCGCCGCCGCCCCCTGAATCAACAGATTCAAAGTTAAACGTTTGTTGACAACTTGCCGCTGTCTAGTTGTAAGCGAATCTGGCTGGGGCATGGTTTTCTTCGGGGCGTACTTTCGTTTTAAACTGCTTTGTACTGGCTCTTCTTAAAAATTAGTTTCCCCATACAAGCTCGACGCGCGAGCGAGTGCATTGTTCAATTTTAGAATATGCACTTGCTTGCGCCGCGAGCTTGTATTTCCGCAAAGTCAACCTTTCGGCTGAGGCAGCGGGCGCGTTTCCGGCCATGAAGGCTCGAAGGGAGATGGTTTCGTTTTCGGTGGTGACTGCGGCTTAGTATCCGGTTTCGGCTGGACATCTGGTTTAACGGTCGGTGTGTCAGGCATATCGAATAGTCGCTTGTACTTCTTGGTCGGTCGAACGAGTTGAATAGGCGAATAGGCTTGCCCTAGTAGCCAGTGTAATTGTAGCGGCTATCTCGCGAAGGGTTTAACGCCAATTTTCCGTAGCTGGGCTCGCCAGAGGCCGTCGCTTTATCAGCCGTTTTGGCGCTAGCCACGGTTTCACCGCCAATAAACCGTGGCTAGCGCCAAAACGGCTCATGTTACTGTTTTTAATTTGAATAAAGCGGCGGAGTTCAGGCCTTTCGTAGCCGCATCCCGATGTTTAACCGGCGATTGATTTAACTCGCCCCAAAAACAAGTTGAAAATCAAGGCCCTGCGCATCGTTCATCCCCACTTACCGTCGGGCTACCAACAGATCAACAGCCAACCAACTTTCGGAAGTCCATTGATAACAAGAGAGACTAGGCGTATCTCAGGTTCAAAGAATTTTTGGAGAAACGGCAACCGGCGCGCAAATGACAGGCTAGGAGCACTTTAGATTTTTTAAGCCACGATAGGCGGAAGCCTGAGAAACTGCGGTCACGCCTGTGAGCCGCT
>CAZKTR010001162.1:0-1035 GCA_964555525.1 uncultured Pirellulaceae bacterium | reverse complement strand
CCCGAAGTCTGGCGACATCGGCTACCTTTCAAGTTCTTTGATCGCCGGATGCGCCAACAAATACTTTGATCGCTCGGCCGCAAACTTATTTAAAACACCATCACTGCCCTTTTTAGTAGCGGCCTCAAACGCTGAATTGGCCATCAACTTGCGAGTGTCTTTCTTGACCTCTTCCGCAATCACGTCGCTAAACTCGGCCACTAGGGCACCGAAGGTTTCAGCACTCAAATCGTTAGCGGCGATTGACTTTAAGTTTGAGAGGTACTTCGTTTTCAACTCGGGAACCGCAAGCAACTTGCTTCGCAGTGGAAAACGATCTGTCATGCTCGCCAATGGCTTGAGCCCAAAACCACTCCCCGCTTGCGGGTCCGCTGGCGGTGGAGGACCACCCGGTCCTCCGGGCCCGCCTTGTGGAGGTCCACCGGGTCCACCTTGAGGAGGACCACCGCCAAATCTACCTCGACGTCCACCTCCTCCTCGTCGACCGCTTCGCATTTCCCGAAACGACTCATTCATGTCGTGGGGAATGATATGGAACTTTCCTGCTTCATCTAAATAGATGCTGTAGTCGCTGGCCCGAGTCCAGTAGCCGTCGCTATTGATGAACGCAACGTCATAGGCCAAAAACCAGAGCGTGGAATCGATGTCCAACAACGGCTCAAGCTTACTGACCAACTGATCTTGTGGCGTTTCGTTGAGCACTTTGCAGAGATTGATCAGGCTCTTCCAAGCCTCTGGTTTATCCTTCGATTTGATTTCGAAACGACTTTTGTATTCTTCAACGTCTTCGCCCAAGTATCGCAACCCACCATCTCCTCGCGGATTCCCTTTTACTTTCCAGCGAGATCCTTTCTTGCTGCCGTAGTGTTCTTTCACAAACGTCTTATTGAATTGCTGAGCGCTGGCATAAACTCCCCAAGAGCGACCGTTAACGACGACTTTGACAAAATTAACTTTGGGGACAGGGATATGCTTCGCCACAAAATGTGAATACAAGGCCGAACTCATCATCGAAGCATCGCCATTGCAGTTCAA
>CAZKTR010001161.1:0-1036 GCA_964555525.1 uncultured Pirellulaceae bacterium | reverse complement strand
CTCCTCCGGAGCCAAGCTGCTTGCCATCGCTCGCCTCTGAGGCTGTCTTGCCCCATGCACATCGTGTAGCATTACCAAGATTGTCTTTCTTTTACAAACGTTTTGGCACACTTGGCAAGAAGTTCTAGTATGAAATGTGCTTACTCCATTGACCGCAAGCGGTGGATAGTTCGGTGCTAAAACAGGGACGAAGTGGAATTCGATCAGCGCATAAAAAAACACAGGCCATCAGACCTGCGTTTGGTTTGTCAGAATGTATTGGGCTAACTAGTCGTCCAGATTTGCTACTTGGCCTTCGTCGATCCCAGCAACCGCTTGTAGGACGTTCAATGCAGTGTCTTCACTAACGAAGTGAGTTGAGCCGTCACCGTTGGCAACATTAGCACCACCAGGGTGATTGCTTGAGATGCAAAGTTCGTGCACCGGTTGAGGCGTATCAGCATCAACATCGAAAGTATTGATCTCACGAGCGATTGCACGGCTCCAATCGATTCTCATTGAACCACCCGCCGGTTCGACACCGACTGACCAGCGAGGTCGCGTATTGCGGAAAGTACTGCTGTTTGCTTGATCATTCTCGAAGTTACTTCGAGAAGCTTCAATGATTGCGAGTGTGTTCGACATTCCATCGCTCACGTCGGTTGTGTTGACACCACGCTTGGTGTTAGGTGCAAATGGCGCGCTACCATCGTCGGGTGAAAAGAGTCCTTTGAGTCCGATCATTCCATGGGTATTGGAGGCTGTAGAAACAAACTCATTGCCTGTAAAAGGGAGGTTGGAACCGGTCCCTAGAGATACGGGCCCTGCTGAAGTTGCGTAATGAGAGGTGAATTCGTTCTGCATGTTAGTGGCGATGGCTTCGTCACGAGATGTAGAGTCACAACGGAAAGTATCTATTTGGTTTCCTGCCAGTGTGTCCAGAGCAGCGAGATTTTCATCGGGGGTGGCACCGGGGGTGGCGCGGAACCCATCGTAGAGTGCGTTTTGTTCAAGCATCGGCAAGATCCGAACCAAGTAACTCTCGCCTCGATTAGAG
>CAZKTR010001160.1:0-1036 GCA_964555525.1 uncultured Pirellulaceae bacterium | reverse complement strand
TCGCCGCTCAACGAACCTTTAAACTCTTTCACCAAACCAGCGATTCGATTCGCCACCTCGCGAAACTGCCGATTGCCGGTTTCGGTTTTTAGATTGATCACCGGCCGCAAATGAATCTCGCCCGATCCCGCGTGAGCATAATGCACACATTCAAAACCAAAGTCGTCTTTCAAAATTTCATTAAACCGGCGAATAAACGCAGGTAAATCTTCGACCGCAACGGCCGTGTCCTCGATCACCGCCACCGGTTTGCTGTCTCCGGGTACGTTCGCAACGATTCCTAAACCGGCCTTGCGCAGCTGCCAAACTTTTTTTGTGTCGTCACCAAACAGAACAGGAAAGCGATTGCCCAAGCCTTGTTTCCGCAGCTCGGACTCCAGCTTTCCCGTGGTCGCCAAGACTTCCGCTTCGGTTTCTGCTCGAATTTCTGTCACCAAAATCGCTGCCGGATCCCCCTCAACAAAGAACGCGTTCTGTAGCTGCAACCGATTCCGCTTGGCCCCTTCAATAATCAAACGGTCAATTAACTCGACCGCGTACGGACCGTGCTTAACCGCCGTCAAAGTCGCCATCAACGCATCGTCGATCGAATCAAAATGTGCACATTGCAAACCCGAAACCGGCGGCGGCAGAGGAATACAGTTGAACTTAATTTCGGTGGTGAAAAAGAGAGTGCCTTCGCTGCCAGCCAGCAACTTGCAAAAATTAAAAGCAGTTTCTGACTTCCCCAATGGCTCTGAATCCAACAACAAATCAATCGCATAACCCGTGTTGCGGCGGTTAATCTCTGGCTTGGGAAACTCGGATCGAATCCGCTCTTGAGTCTCCTTGGGCGATAAAATCGCGACCACCTCACGATAGATTTTGGATTCCAAAGCATCTGGGTTGGCCGCGATTTTTTGTTCGATTTCCTTAGCCGTGATATCGCCGAAAGTCGCTTTCGTTCCGTCACTCAAAAATCCCGTCACCGAAATCGTGTGGTCACGCGTGCTACCATAGACCACGCTGTTGGATCCGCAGCTATTGTTCCCCAGCA
>CAZKTR010001159.1:0-1037 GCA_964555525.1 uncultured Pirellulaceae bacterium | reverse complement strand
AAGCACTCAACCCAGTTGCCATGCCAACCTGTTCTGAAGTCTCTGCATCAGCCCCGTGATTGGACGCGACAATTTCTGCTCCCAACTGAGCAGCATCGGCCAACAGGAACAACGGCGTACTTCCTTTCGCCAGTCGCTTACCCGTAGCAGAACCAAGACGCTGTGAAACGAACTTCACGGTTGATTTCGACGATAGCTTGGCTGCACAAGAAGCTAAACGCCGTATCGTACGGTCAACTTGACCACTATCGGCGTTTCCGGTTCGACACCAGTTGACGAAGTGCTCACAGTTGTTATTCAAAAACGAATAGTTCTTCTCACCGATCCGACTAATGGCTCGTTCGACAACCTCGTCCGCAGAAAAGCTAACAGGCCCCTCCAAAACAAATACTTCGCCGATGGAGGCCAAGGTTTCGTAAGGCACGATCGCAACCTCGTTGTTGGCCGCCAATTCACCACCGCCATATTGGATCACGCGACCATCGCCCATGTCGATTGCATGGTGCTGATAGGTTCCACAGGAAACCATTAAGTGATCGCCTTTTGCCATCAATAAATCCCTTAAGAAAAAACGTGTCGCGGTAATTATGTTTCGTCCGCCTACGCTCAATATTTACAATCCCTAGCCAAAATTCAACTGATTGCCTGGAAGCAACCCTCATTTAGGGGCTGATAGGCCGATTTTCATGGGTTTTAAAGCGTTAAGTGATCTACCCGCCAATCGTTACAACCCGACCACTGCCTAAGACTCCTTGGAACTTGCTGGTTCGATCGTCCCGTTCCGCCCCAGAAGCTAACTCACGTTCAAGGACTACGTCGCAAAGCGGATTGCTTGAACAATGTGACGATCCAAACCAGAGAACTTCTTCGTTTGGCCAGTCACGGGAACATCTTACTCAGCAATTAATTCTCTATTCCAAGAGTTGTTGCGTCTCATCACGTCGTCAATATCCACCGATAGCCGACGATAGGCCTCCAATAATTCTAGTGACGTTTCGCTGGTAAGCGGTGCCAAGTTATTAATCTCTCGCGGGTCA
>CAZKTR010001158.1:0-1038 GCA_964555525.1 uncultured Pirellulaceae bacterium | reverse complement strand
GAGCTCGCATCTCAAATGGATTCCAACGTATTCAACACCGGCGCTGGCAAGGAGAAACAATATTTGCCTCCGCATCTGCACACCCTGAAGGCAACGGAAACAGCCCAGCTGGAAACAATCCTGGAAACGGACAAGCAGCAAGATCTGAAAGACCGTATTGAGCAGCTGGAACAGACGATAGCTTCTGGGATCGAGAAACTCTCTGTGGTGAGCTCTAGAGATCCACCTGCACTGCGCTCACAACACGGCTGCCTGCATGCTCATGTGATGTCATTCCAGTAGTGACTCGATACCTCGGACCTCGATAATCCGGAACCTTGATTACTCGGACGTACAGCGGCGGGGACAAACCGGTCCAGACCCTTCCAAATTCGGCTCGATCATCCGGAACCTGAATTACTCGGACAGAAAATGGAGGGGACAAACGTGTCCGAGTTATCGAGGCACTACTGTATATGCACACACAGGGGACCGCATGCGGTGCTCGGGAGATATGGACCAGTGTGATGGATTTGCTGGCTCGCCCACCGCATCTGCATGCCCTTAGTTGCATGCGCACTGTGAGTTTGTGTGAGTTGTGTGCTGTACTGCTCCAGGAGATAGCAAAACTGCAGCGGGTGCAAGACCGCCAGGCTGAACAGCTGCCAGGTCACTCAGCTGGAGACGAGGAAGGAGAAGCCAGCATGCGTGAAGCAAGCACACGCGAGGCAAGTACACAAGCAACAAGCCCACACGAGGTTTCCAGGACACCGTCAACAACCATGCCTCCTGACGAGGAGTATGAGAGTCAGAAAGAGTGGACACCCCACGAAGAGGAGCAACAAATATCAGTACAGAGGAGCTATGACCAGCCTGATGAGGATCCAGGGCAGTATGACACCCTGGCCCTTCAAATGCCCCCCCCATCGGAAAGCAGCCCCTCGTTGGACTTCGGAACTGTAAGAAAAATTCGAAGAACGGCATACTGAAGTCTTAGTAGAGAAGGACGAGGTCTGGCTACAGTACTTTTCACACGAGACCGTTCGGTTAGTGTAGCGC
>CAZKTR010001157.1:0-1038 GCA_964555525.1 uncultured Pirellulaceae bacterium | reverse complement strand
TTGTATCCGTAGATCGTCCCCATCTGAGCGGTCTTTTCATCGATGTTCATCCGTCCCAGCAAATCTGCGATTCGCTCGTCTACGGATAACTCCGGATTCTCATAAGGATCTTGCTTGCCGTTTTTATTTCGGTCAATCCAAGTGTCGTGGTAGATATCCAGATTTTCCTGAGCCGCAGGCTTTTTATCAGCAGCCTCTTGAGCAATAAGGCCGTTGTCGGACAAAACAAACCAAGGAAAAACAACCGAGGCAAAAAGTAAAAGTACTCTAGACATATCAGATCGTACCGATTCAATCGTTAGTGGAGATAAATCACAAAGACGACATCGTAATCTTCACCGCAGAGAATTCAATCTGCCTTCCCGATTAGGGATGCAGATTCTGCGAAGTCAATCACACATGCTTTGTTTGGGCAGCCCTGTGAGCCGAACGCGCTAGCGTCGGGCCCTGTGTCAGATTTTGGTTTGGGGGTTGCTAGGTTAAGCGGCATTCTGTCAATGCCCGACGCTAGCGCGAACGGCTCACCTATCAACGTTCATCCGTAGCCTCAGCTAAACAAGACATCCACCTGCGGCGATTGGGCTTGGATGTCCTCAACACCGCTGGAAGAGATTGCAGTGTTCTTACACTCAAGTTTTACAAGGCTACCGATGGACAAGATGGTCGGAATCGAATCGTTGGTCACGGGAGTATCGTTGATGATCAGATTCTTCAGCGAACTCAATGTCACGAATTGCTGAAGAGCCACGTCACCGATTTTAGTATTCGACAAATCCAAGGCTCTTAGCATTTTGCACTTACCAATTTTGCTGGCGGCAGCATCGGCGATGTCCGTGTTATCAACGCGCAGCGTTCGCAACCGCCGCAGGTCGACAAGCATTGGAAAACTATCGTCGTCGACACTCGAGTCGGAAAGATCAACCGTTGCTTCACTATACAAATAAGCTAGGAATCGATTCTGTTGAGGTGGCGCGAAATTAATTGTCCCATCCAGTTTTTCGATTGCTTCAACCGAGGCCGCAAACCGTCGAAACTGGA
>CAZKTR010001156.1:0-1039 GCA_964555525.1 uncultured Pirellulaceae bacterium | reverse complement strand
GCGGTGGGTGGCCGCATCCTTGTGTTGATTGCATGCATGCTCCTGTGCCTCGTGCGTGCACAGCACATCCCCAAGATGACTCGCTGTTAGACCGGAGTACGTAATCATGCCGTCAGGAGCTAAGGTGTGCGGTTCCAGGCCTCTTGACGTTGCTGACACATCTTGATCACCTCGTTTGTTGTTGTTGTTGTTGTTGCTGCTGCTGCTGCGGTTTTTGGGCCTTTTCTGGGGGTTCCTTCTCCTCACTGCTGTACAACCGTGTGTTGCTTTCTCAAGTTCTGAGCACTTGCTGCTGGTTGTAGTGTGCTTGTGGTTTGACTTTCCCTTGCACTTGGGAGCCTTCTTGGTCCGACGGGTCTTGCGAGTTGAGTTGCTGGACGAGGGTCTCTGCAGGGGCATGAGCTTCTGCCCCTTGCTGCTGTGCTGTGTGGATAGCCTAATCATCCCGTTCATGTCAATCGGCTGGTTTGCACCTGCACAGAGTTCCTTGTCCTTGCTACGTGTCAGCACCTTGTGGGCAGATGCTGTCGTTGTTGCGCCGATGGCTTGCCTCACACGATGGGAAACGTTGTATTGCAGGAAGAGGTCCAAGACAAGTGGCTAGAAAGCATTTCTCTTTCCTGTGTCCAAGTACCGTAGGACCGCTGACTATTGTAGCATCGAATGTACTGTAGCAGTACCTAAATACCAAGCAAATGTACCTCCAGCACCCAACAAATATGACCAACTACTGCACTACATTGCGTTTCTACGCTGTTCATTTGCAGTCGTGGCCAGCATCGTCTGTTGCGAGCATACAGCCGCTTCTGTTTGTCTGTTACCAACCTCGATGCCAAGAGCATGTTGTATAATGGTGTGGACCCCACCTTGCAAACAGCCAGCCTCGGTTGGCCACAAATATAGTTCGGGGGATGTGCTGCGCGTGTGTTGTGCGGCGTGCCAGGATCCTGTGCGACCGTTCTCAGCTGCAGCACTTGCGCACATCGCAAGAGCAGGGGCAACTGCCTGAATCTCTCCTGCTGGGGACCCTGCCCTGTAT
>CAZKTR010001155.1:0-1039 GCA_964555525.1 uncultured Pirellulaceae bacterium | reverse complement strand
CGATCTTCAAGAATGAAAACGCCGATGGCAGAACGTACTACAACGCCCAATTCGACCGCAGTTACAAAGACGGGGACGATTGGAAACACACGAAGAGTTTCGGTCGCGACGATCTGCTTAATCTCGCTAAAGTCGCTGATTTGACACACAGTTGGATTCATCAAGAACAGCAATCCGAGAACAAAAACTCAGCTGAAACACTTGAGCCATCTTGATCTAAAGGGCGATCGTGCCGCATTTGGCGGCACGATTTAGTTCGCCAATTTGGTTCGGAATTACTTTAATTTAACCGGCGGCTATGGCCTAGTTCCATTTGTCCCGTGCCCTCAGAGTCATTGAGTCACTTCCGTTTTTTATCGAATTTTGTTCTTTTTCTGTCACCGTGACCAAACGTGTCACGACCACCGCTCATAAGTTCATATTGATAGCTGATTTTGAATCAGCGTTTCGTTGAACAGGAAAGGGCACAGAAATGAAAAATCTTTATCAACTTTACATCGAGAATGGAAATCAAGCTGGTTTCAAGGTGCGGCGTGGCGGGTGGGGGCAAAGTAGTTGGGCTCGAGTCGTATCTGTCACTAAGGAGCGAAGGATCGCAGGGAGACTTCCTGGTAAGGAACCCTATCATGGAAATCCCCCAATCTTCATTGACTTCAAGGACAAAGGAACGGTTAAAGAAGCCTCATGTCCAGGTACCTATCAATGGAGCATCGTTGATTGAACGACGTTGATTTAGCCTCTTGCCCAAAAGCCACCGATTTTCAATTGACTTGCCCATTGATTTTGGGCATCGTCGATTCTAAACACAACAAAATTGGGCACAACATGGAATACTTCTCCGAGGTCGCCAACGCTGAAGACTAGCTCAGTATGGCGAAGAAACGAAAAACACGACGAGATATCTATCAAGAAGTGACTGACCAAATCTTGGGATACTTGGGCAACGGTGTTGTGCCATGGAGGAACCCCATCGCAAAAGGGGCAGGGGATGGATGGCCAAAGAACCTACAAACAGGAAAACGATATCGTGGTATCAATG
>CAZKTR010001154.1:0-1040 GCA_964555525.1 uncultured Pirellulaceae bacterium | reverse complement strand
TCGTAAGATACATTCAGGTAGAAGAATAAGAATACCACCCCAGGAGCAAACGCTCGAGACCGCTCCAGGGGGGAGGTGCACCATAGATGGGCAATCGCGCCCAGTACATAGGACAATTCAGAATTGTTCTATCTAATTTCACGGTGTCTGCACCAAAAATGCAGCGAGAAATTGCCCAACCATGGGATGTGAACCCCCCTTGACGCAGCACACCGCACCGATGCTGCTGAGCAGCCTGCCAGGAGAATGCGTCACCCACCGTTTCATATCATGCCACGTCATCACTCTTGTGTGAAGCTGCAGTGAGTGAGCAGCTGCTTGCAGCTGCTTAAGGCTCTGGTATCGGTGCATGCATGCACTGCATGATTTTGCATCAGCCACGGGGCACTGCTGGCCGCTGTCATGAGCACAGCTACTACTGCAACAAATACACAAACAAGAAGTGATGGGGCATCAATGCGCTCGCCGCACGTGGCCTAGGTCACGCGAGCAGCAGCATGGATGGGCAATCGCGCTGAATTGTTGGGGCAGACCCCTTGAAAATAGATAGAACAATTCTGAGTTGTTCTATGTACTGGAGCGCGATTGCCCATCTATGGCATGCAGCACCACAAGAACATCAACGGGCACCTACACCTACAGCAACTGCACATTCTCAATCTGAATAGACATCGTATCGCTTTCAGCCCGAAGCATATAATAGCATGATCACCATATGCGGCATCCTTTATCAACTCAGCCATTTTGTTCCACGCAAATTCTGGTAGTTCTGCCTTCCTGACTATCGTGCCTCTTTGTAGCACAATTGTTCTACGCAAGCCTGGCACACGGAATATGTGCCCCCCACATCAAACCTGTGCAGTCAAGCGATCATACATAGCATGGCAGCACACAAAAGACGCTGGCTTATTTTCCAATACCGAAATCTACCGACTGCCGAACCTGATACGTTTCCAGAAGCAAGCGCCTTCCTCGAGATACACACCCACGTGCACGCACCCAAGCCTCTTGCATCCTGAAGTCTAAAAAGATTAATGCCC
>CAZKTR010001153.1:0-1043 GCA_964555525.1 uncultured Pirellulaceae bacterium | reverse complement strand
TAAGTTACATTGAAGGCAGTTAGATGGCAGTTGATATTACTCGGGAACAATGGGAGATGGAGACGGAGCGTTTATGCCCAAGTGCATTGGCGTTTAACGCCTACTCCGACCTAGAACGTTACATCGTAGAAAACACCGATCTAACGTGTTCTTACCAGAGCGTTTCGCGCGGTAAATCAGACTACGCAACCTTTCTAGGCCAAGCCGGAAACTGCAATGTCATCCAAGTCTACAAAGGTCAGTGCCAACTCAACTGGCGATGGAAACTTAAAGTTCCTGGCACAACCGAAGAAGAACGTGCCGAAATTGACGAAATATTTGAAGAATTCCGCGTCACCCTCAACGGTAAAGAAGACAAGGGCTGGGAAACCGTTAAAGTCTTGCGTCTAGGCGAAGAGAACGTACAAGAAGCAGTTAAAGTCCTCGCCGATAAACTGATGGCCATCATCGGAGCTAAAGAAGAAAAGTAAGCATGCCTAGCTAACCACGGCAGCTCATGCAAATTGCAACCACTAAAAAGCCACTGAATTCAGTCAGTGGCTTTTTTATTTGTCTCAAAATTTTACGCAGGTGGCCTTTGCATAACCGTAGCAAGTGTTCCAAAAGATAAGCCTGTTCTAGCTTACGTCCAATTGTCGCACCATTTGATTTGCCACTACTAAAATCTTGACATACAGTTACTGTAAGCTTTCCACGAGTTTAAAAAAAACTCGACTTTTCACCTCTTAAAAAAGAACACGAGCTCCCCATGCGTGTTGATGCCATTGCAATCGGCGACAATCCACCAGAAGACATCAATGTCATCATCGAAGTTCCTATCGGTGGTCAACCGATCAAGTACGAACTAGATAAAGACTCCGGCACGCTCTATGTCGACCGTTTTTTGTATACCTCGATGGTCTATCCTGGCAACTACGGTTTCGTGCCGCATACGCTCTCAGAAGACGGCGACCCAATCGATGTCTTGGTTGCCAACACGCGAGCGATCGTCCCAGGAGCCGTAATGAACTGCCGCCCCGTTGGCGTACTGATCATGAAGGACG
>CAZKTR010001152.1:0-1044 GCA_964555525.1 uncultured Pirellulaceae bacterium | reverse complement strand
TCCGTGCTTTCATTTTTATGTTACTGCAAAACAAATCCCGCACCGACCGTAGCTGGCCCACACCAACGACCCCGTGGGTGATGAAGATGAACTGGCACGACCTACTGTTCATGCATTATCGAGTGCCTGTCGAACAACTGCGTCGGTTGATTCCTGAACCGTTAGAGATCGACACCTTTGAAGGTGCAGCTTGGATTGGTGTTGTACCGTTTCGCATGACCGGTGTTGCTCCGCGATTGGTTCCTCCAGTTCCTTGGCTTTCCAACTTCCCTGAACTAAACGTTCGCACTTACGTTTCGATCAATGGAAAACCGGGTGTGTGGTTTTTTAGTTTAGACGCAACCAACCCACTGGCAGTCCGTTTTGCCCGACGCACGTTTCATTTGAAATACATGGATGCAAACATCACCTTTGAACAAAAAGAAAAATCCTGCGACGGCACTTGGATCAACTACCAATCCACTCGCACTCACAAAGGCGAACCATCGGCGAGATTTGACTGCGAATACCGTCCGATCGGAACTAGCTTCCGTGCTACCCCAGGATCTCTCGAGCATTTTTTGACCGCCCGCTACTGTTTGTACTGTGCCAACTCAGCCGGCAAAGTATTTCGTGGCGAGATTGATCACGACCCTTGGGAACTGCAACAGGCTCAAGCAATCGTCCACGAGAACTCGATGCTTAACGGACTTGGGATCGACCTGTTGGACGAAGAACCCACGCTCCACTACGCTCGACGCATCGACGCCAAAGCTTGGCCGATCCGTGCGGCGGACTGACGTGAACCGATCGCCCAGTTAAAGAAGGTGTCAGAATACTAGCCTCGCAGCGTAAGCAAGTGCATACAGCGGGTCAGCAGATGCACTTTCTTGCGCCGCGCGAGCTTCTACTACGGCGACTGCCGCTACGAACACAGCTGCTTAAAACTCCCAAGAACCATTTCATTGGGCCGGTACCCCTAGAAGCCCTTGGATTCTATAATCTTAGATCATTTCCGATCAATTATTTCGACGATACGAATCGATGGCAAAAACGCATGACGCC
>CAZKTR010001151.1:0-1046 GCA_964555525.1 uncultured Pirellulaceae bacterium | reverse complement strand
TTTTTCGATTCATGGGCACAGGTTTGTTTTTCCCAACCGTGTGGTCTATGGTGGAAATCCGTAATCGGAGAAAACGGTGTAGATTGGAGGTCCGACGAGTTTGAGGATCGTTTTCGCTTAAAACCGTAGCTCGGCAGAGCTTTGCAACGAAGGGCGCGTCAGTGGGCGGTATGTCTCGCCCATTTACTTTGGCAAGTCTCGTCCTGGGGTCCACGGGATGCCCGCTTTGTCGACTTCGTCCTCGAACGCTTCGATTTCGTCGTCCAGTAATTCGAATAGCTCCTTTTCGATGCTCTCGAATTGCTCGACGCCGATGCGATACTGTTGCTTGGCCGTTTTCGTGAACCCGTGGGTGCCGCTCGCCCCGCTCATCAGAGCGCCTCGGATTCGAGATTCGATACTGGGCTCGCTCCGAATCCACTTTTCCGCTTTTAGGTCGTCACCGCTGATTTTTAGTTTGTAATCGGAAAGTCGCTTCTTCAACTTGGTTGCCTTGCCAATCAACTCAGCCGTTCCCTGTGGGTGTTTTTGAATCGTTTCCATAAGTTTGCTTAACTGCTCTTGTCGCTCACCAAGCACTGAGCGGGCCGCTGAGATTTTGTTAGCCATCAGTCCTGCCTCTTTGACAAAGTCAATGAGAGTTTCGCGATCTTGGCCTTCGATCGTTGGCTGGCTGATCGATTCGACTTCGAACTCGACAGGTTTTGCCAGAGAGGTTTCTTTTCCGTCTACGATTTGAAACGGCTCTGCGGCGTAAGTTCCGGGCGCAACCATCGGGCCACCAAAACGAGTAAGGCCTTCGATGCGCAGCTTCCAAACGGCGCGATGGATTCCGTTGGAATTTTTTAGACTCAATTTGGCAACGACCGTCCCCGACGAATCTGAGATTCGCAACAGGTTTTGAGGAGCCTGTTCCTCCGATTCAGCGCGGAGTTCGTCAATCGAAAGGATTGGAATGTCCTTGCCTGCTTTTTTGAGTGCGGCTTCTTGTTTTTTGCGTTTCGCCTTTTTCGATTTAAATTCACTCTTGATGTAGTAGTTAAAGA
>CAZKTR010001150.1:0-1046 GCA_964555525.1 uncultured Pirellulaceae bacterium | reverse complement strand
TAAGATTCGACCTTGGGTTCGATCAATCGAAATGCCCATTGTTCGGGGTCAAAAGCAATCTCGCCCGAGTCACCGAACTTGGCATCGGGATTAATATGGATTTCGTCGCAGCCCAAAGAAACTAAGCTGCCACCTGAGATCGCTTCGTTCTCGACGATCACGACCGAGTAGATTTTGCAGTCTCGCAGGCGACGAGCCATCTGCAGGCTTTCGATTTTTAGACCGCCGGGGCTATCGACCTCTAGTATGATCAAATCGGCTCCAGCAGCCTCCGCTTTGTCCATCGATCGATTAAAAAAACCGGTAAGGAAACCGTCGATCTGCCCGTGAAACTGGATCAACACCGGCTTGCTAAAACTCGCAGGTCGCGGCCGAGTGTGGTCGCGAACCGACGGAGCATCTTCTTGGGCCGCGACGGGATTCACTAGCAGCAAAGCAATGAACAGCGCAACAAAGATTTTACTGGAGAGAGTTTTAATCGCATCCCAAAAATCGCTGCAATCGTGTTTTGTATCCATGTCGCAATCTTAAAATTATCTGTTCTGAGGCTGGAAGTAGGGAGGCTGGAGACTGGGGTGTAACTCGTTCCAAGGCTTTGCCTTGGAACGCTCTGCTTTCGTGGCTCTGCCAGCCTAAGTCTCCAGCCTTCCCACCTCCAGCCAGTTCGGAGATGTAGCTACGCTCGTTAGAGCGTGGAGCCCCGACCAATGAAGCCCAACCAACGCAACGCCAGTTACCCTAGTATTATCGCATTATTCACTCAATGCTAGCTCGCGCACCTTGATTTTGACTGCATGATAAATCGAGCTTTGTCAAAATCTTGCGATGGTTTCTAATTCGCAACCCAGTCAGTTTGGAATGTCGCAATTTCCAGACTGGCCGTTCGAGCATTTTTCCGCAACGGAATGCGGCAGCTTCGAACAGTTTTATAACGGTCATCCAGTCCAAGGAGGGAACGGATGTTTGCGAAATTTCAATGCGTGCGCGCTGTCAAATGGTTGTTTCTGACGACTATCGTGGTGGCTTTTTTGGGAACAACGACGGCA
>CAZKTR010001149.1:0-1048 GCA_964555525.1 uncultured Pirellulaceae bacterium | reverse complement strand
TGAACATCGGCTACGTTCCTACGTCACTTCGCGATGTCAAATGCTTACTTGTTATGTCGCCGGTGTATTGGCGAGAAAGTCCACGGTCAAGGATTCGAACCCTGATTTCCCCTCATTCTCCGACCCACATTAGTGAGGCGAAAAACTAGGGGCGTTTTTCCAAATGATTAAACTAACCGTAGATTTGCCTAAGGGAATTTAGGAAGTGATATTGTACCGTCATCAGGGTCAATCGACCAATAATCGCAATTTTCGTAATTGAGCAGTTCGCGCCCAAACAATGTTGGTTTCTTGGGATCTCCCCAGAGCACACACATCGGACGAGTGTTCATGTGCGGTCCAATTCGGACAAGCTGCGGTGCACCACCAATTGTCGATCCATTGTCGCCCTGTTCATCTCGGAGTAGTTTCGCAAGCGTTGCAAGTGGCTGATGCTCGACCCTGTCGTTGATGCCTGACAATTCTCGTTGTATTCGTGCTCTCAAACGGGTTGCCCAGTCTCCGACGAATGCGACTTTAGCCAGAGATGGAACAAACGTTTTCGATTCTCGCGCGGTAAATTTCTTCTGTTCTCGCTGATATGTGAATGTCCAAAGTCGGAAACCACGTGATCGCCACGAGTAGCCTCCAAAGATGAATTGAGCTGTTGAGTGACGAAAAGGCTCCATTGTTTCAACGACGCTGTTGACGATGTCAGTTGATATTCTGAGTAGGTGCCCCTTGAGTTCGTCAATATCTAGATTTCGCTCCCGCGATGGTCTATGCGCTCCAATTGCATTCGAGATCTGAAGCATTAATGGGTATGCCCAACCGACGTCGCCCGCAAAGCATATCGCGCTATCAGATCTAGGCAGCGTGATGATTTTTGGAGCGAGATCAAATGTATATCCGCCCCTTAATCTGCTGTCTGAAGCGAAGTAAAGGTCTTCACGCCCGTCGGACCGTGTTGCAAGCCAAGCTAGAGCAATTGTCATTTTTCGAACGCTCCAGATTAGGCGACATAACGGCAACGTTCACCGGGCCGCGGCGAAAATCATTGTTTCCAAAA
>CAZKTR010001148.1:0-1048 GCA_964555525.1 uncultured Pirellulaceae bacterium | reverse complement strand
CGTCGTCGGTACGGAAAAGACAAAACGTTCGCGGTGCCGATTTTAGCCAACTGTGCGATGGCGGGGATTGTGCCTTGGAAGGAAGTATCCGCGTTCCCGTTCGAGGCCGCTTGTGTGCCGCAGCGGTTTTATCACCTGATGCAATTACCGGTGGTGAGCTATGCGATTCCGGCGTTGGTTGCGATCGGGCAAGCGAAGTTTCACTTTGATCCGCCGTGGGACCCCGTCCGCAAGTCGATTCGACGTTGGGCGGTCGGTCGCAGTTTGAACGTGTTAAAAAAAATGCAGCCGTCCAGCGGTGGTTTTTTAGAAGCCGTGCCGCTGACAAGCTTTGTGGCGATGGGGTTGATCAAAACCGGCAAGGTCGATCATCCGGTCGTGAAACAGGGGATGCAGTTTTTGATGGATTCGTTTTGTCCCGAAGGAGCGATCGACGGTCAGCCGGGAGGCAGTTGGCCGATCGATACGAACTTGGCGACGTGGAGTACGACGTTGTCGGTTAATGCCTTGGCCAATGATGCGGAGGGTTTGCAGGGAAGTATTCAGCAAGATCCCAAGCGTTGGTCGGACTGTGCCGATTGGATTTTGAGTTGCCAAAACAAAACCGTGCACCCGTTTACCGGTTCGCCGCCGGGCGGTTGGGGCTGGACGGATTTGCCGGGAGCGGTCCCCGATGCGGACGATACGCCGGGGGCGATGCTGGCTTTGAACGAATTGTTGGCGACTGGGCAGTTTGAAAATCAAAAAAAACAAATTTTATCGGCGGCAAAGAATGGCGTTGATTGGCTGTTGAAGTTGCAGAATCGTGACCAAGGTTGGCCGACGTTTTGCCGAGGATGGGGAAAGTTTCCGTTTGATCGTAGTGGTGCTGATATTACCGCTCATGTGATTCGCGGTTTGTTGGCCTGGCGAGAAAGCGCTGGTCAATTCGAACAGGCTGCGTTTACGCGGGAGAAGATCGATCTTGCGATTGATAAGGGGTTTGACTTTTTACGGCGGCAGCAGAGCGATGATGGGAGTTGGAATCCACTGTGGTTTGGCAATCAAG
>CAZKTR010001147.1:0-1050 GCA_964555525.1 uncultured Pirellulaceae bacterium | reverse complement strand
CTCAGATCATCGAAACCAGCTACGGCCGAATCATGTTCAACATGATGTTGCCTGATGGTTTGGACTACTACAACTACCCGCTTAAGAGTAGCGACCTGGCGGTTGTTATTTCCGACTGTTATCAAACACTTGGTCGTCGTGAAACGATCGAATTGTTGGACAACATGAACCAACTTGGTTTCCGCGAATCTACCCGCAGTGGTCTTTCGTTTGCGACCGATGACTTGGTGACTCCTGAGTCTAAAGAGACCATCGTTGCGACAGCGGACAAAGAAGTTCTTAAACTCCGCAAGCACTACGAACGCGGTATCATCACCGAGAACGAGCGATACCAAAAAGTGCTCGAAGCTTGGACTCACGCTCGTGAGCAAATTACCGCTGAGATGATGGCGGCGATGGAAGTCGACTTCCGCGGTGGCGAAGGCTACGTCAACCCTGTGTTCCTAATGGCGGACTCGGGTGCTCGTGGTGGTAAAGAACAAATTCGTCAGCTCGCTGGTATGCGTGGTTTGATGGCTAAGCCGACCGGAGAAATCATCGAGACGCCGATTAAGGCGAACTTCCGTGAAGGCCTGTCGGTTTTGGAATACTTCTCCTCAACTCACGGTGCTCGAAAAGGTTTGGCCGATACGGCTCTGAAAACGGCTGACTCTGGTTACCTAACTCGTAAACTTGCTGACGTTGCTCAGAACGTTGTGATCACGATGGAAGACTGCGGCACAGTTCGCGGTATCACCAAAGGTTTGGTTGCCAGTGGCGAGCGTGTGGAAGTTTCATTGGCAGTCGCTGTCAACGGTCGCGTTTCACGACAGAACATCGTTAACCCAGTGACCGATGAAGTGATCGTCAAAGAAAGCCAAATGATTACGCCGGAAATCGGCCGTAAGCTTGAAGGCATGGGCATCAAGAACATCCAAGTCCGCAGCCCGATGACTTGCGAAGCACCGCTGGGTGTTTGCCGTTGCTGCTACGGAATGGACATGTCCACCGGTGACCTTGTCGAACAAGGCATGGCCGTCGGTATCATCGCCGCTCAATCGATTGGTGAAC
>CAZKTR010001146.1:0-1051 GCA_964555525.1 uncultured Pirellulaceae bacterium | reverse complement strand
GCTGCACCCAATAGAACGAATCCCAGAATGGATCGCCCGTAGAAATGTAACTGGCAGGGTAGTAATCGTGCCACCAGTCGCGATGCTGTTGAACCCATTTTTCTTGGTCGGCACTTGCCGCCTTCTTAACTGCCGACACGGCCAACTCAACCGCATTGGATTCGGGATAGCTATGCTGCACGCTTAGCCAAAGTTGAGTCAACTTATCCGTGCGTTTTTTTTGCCAGGCGACTGCCGTTTGACCTCCGGCCACTAAATTTTGCACCGCCGTTTGCACGCCGTCTGTCGATTCAACCTTGGGGGCGGGATGAGCAGGCTTGCGAAGGTTCTTCGCACGCACCGCGCGCGGGCTTCTGGCTTGTTCAGGTACGTAGGCAAAATCCGCCTTCGCCAAATCACCGTCTGCAGAAAACTCAAAATACATCACCGGCTCGGTGGCATGGACGAGCGTTTTCCAAGTTAGCTTTCCACCCCCATTTGCTGAAGTAAACTCCCCTGTGGCCTCCGCATCCCAGAGCGAAACTCGAGCATTGCAGGCATCCAATTCGACTGGCGAGTTCAACTTCAAAAACCCAATCGTATGCCGCCCTCGATTGAGTATTTCCATATGCTTTTCGGCTAAATCGTCTTCTTCGAAGGGGCGGTGATCATAAGCGGCCGAGCAACCAACGTCCCACCGCACGGTCTTTTTATTCAACCGCCGCATCAACGTCCCTTGCTCGCCGTTACCTAGAAAGGGAGCCTCATGCCACACCCTTGGAAATCGCTGCCAAACCATATCGTGCTCAACCAGCATTTTCTGCCAATCGATTTGCTTCGTCAGTGGCGTTGAACTCTGCTGAGCCACCACGCAACGGCAATCCAAATAATTAACGCCAACCAAGACAACGCATATCACGAGCAACCATTTGAGTTTGTTTTCGCAACACGCACGAGCTTGTCGATTCATCAGTTTCTCAATTTCAAAAAACATTCAACTTATTATTTACTGGGGCACCATCACGCCTTCGGGCATCTCAACGCCCTTGGGCAAGAACTCAACTTCGCGATC
>CAZKTR010001145.1:0-1052 GCA_964555525.1 uncultured Pirellulaceae bacterium | reverse complement strand
GATTCGTTGCGTTTGAATCCAGGCGATGTGCGGTCGTTGATCGCGATGGGGCACCTGCGTGAGGTAACCGGTGAAACTCATTTGGCGATCGACAATTATGTCAGAGCGTTACAAGTAGACGGGAGCCGACAAGATTTGGTTCAGCGGGTTGCTTCGTTGCAAAGCCGAGTCGCTGCCCTGCCCGTCCCTGCTGGTTTGCAATCGCCGAATCCAAATCAACCAATACGATACGGTGCGATTGCACCGTTTCAGCGATAGTCGCCTTGCACTCCGAGGCTGACATTGTTACGCGGAGTGTTTTTGGTTCGCCTTTGGCGGGATCCGTAGCCGGTGTCGCCAGACTTCGGGATGCGGCACAGTAACGCGCCTGAACTCTGGCGAGTCCAGCTACGATTCCATTTAGAACCAGTTTTAAATCCGTGTTGATCCGCGTCCATCTGTGGTTAAGAAATGCACCAGTTAGGATCATTGCCGGCTTGCATTCGGTTAAGTATTTACTTTCTTGGTTTTTGCTTTTAAGAAATCAAGAAACTTTCAAATGAAATTTGTTTGGCCAGCGACAACCAGCAAAGGCTCGCCGCTGGATCTGGCCGTTTTGTTTTTATTTGCTGTAATCGCTTTCAAAAGTTTGCAATGTCCTATCGAGTCATTTAGACTCAATTGTGACTCGGTGGCTTGCCCAAGCTGCCTGATAGCTTTTTGCAACAAGGACAACAAATGAATTCTGCAGCGGTTGAGTTGGCGAAAGAACACTTAGAAGATTTCGCAAATCGAGTACAAAAAATCCGAGACAGTTTGCACTCGGTGGTTGTCGGGCAAGATGAGACGGTGGATCAACTACTGATTTGTGCCCTGACGGGTTCGCACGGTTTGCTGGTCGGTGTGCCTGGATTAGCCAAGACGTTGATCGTTAAAGCGTTAGCGTCCGCGTTTGATTGGAAGTTCTCGCGGATTCAATTCACGCCCGACTTGATGCCCTCGGATATTACCGGCTACGAGTTGCTCGGCCGGGGCGATGAGAGCCATCAGATGGTGTTTCGTCACGGGCCAGT
>CAZKTR010001144.1:0-1052 GCA_964555525.1 uncultured Pirellulaceae bacterium | reverse complement strand
AGGTCGGTGTTGACGTCTTGCAGCGCAATCTGAGTGTCCAAAACGTAACGAAGCATGCGGTTGAACGATTTTGCGAGCTCTTCAAAGTCGTCGCCCGAATTGATTTCAGCTCGTACCGTCATTTCACCTAAGCTAACTTTTTCGGTCACGTCGCGTAGGTGAGCCAATGGTTTCACGATCACGTAGCGAACGATCGTCCACAGGGCTGCCACCGCTAACGCGACGGTCGCGATCGCAACCGAGATCAAGATCGCTCGGCTTTTTGTCACCGCGGCTTTGGCGATCGCGTTGTCTAGGGTGATGCGGACAAACATCGGTGGCGCTAAGGCAAACTTTTCTTTGATCAATGCTTGGGTTTGCTCGGGCGTTGTTTCGGGACTGGCCAGTTGCGTACCGATTGCGAGTAGTCGTTGATTGACTTCGGGGTTGGTCGAAGTCGGTTGGTGGCAAGACTGGCAAGCGGCTTGTGATTTAAAAACTAATGGCGCGTAGTAATAGTATTTCTTTCTCGTTGAAAGTGCGACGTCTTCGGGAGTTGGTTCGGTGATCGCTACTTGTGCGTCGGCTTGCTGTTGTTGGAGTTCGGCAAGTTTGGCTTCGAACACGTCGGTTGAATACGCTTTCAGCGATTCGATTTCATTTTGTCGTTCTTGCAGTTCGACGGCTGCTTGCCAAATCGTTTGCAGTCGTTCGATTTCTGCGGGATCCTTCGCGATGTCGGGTGTAATTTGATATCGTCCGTTGTCCCCTGGCATGCTGACGATGGTTGCTTCGTAGGGTACCGTTGGCGAGACGGTGGCCAAGGAGGCAAACACGGTTGCGGTGGCGTCTTGTTTGGGGTCGATGTCTGGCGAATCTCCGCTGTTGGTATAAAACGACTCGAGATTTTCCAAATGCGTCCGCAACACAAAATCGGACTTTAGCGAATTGGCTTGGTCACGCGTGTTGTCGTCGATCAATTGCTCGGTGATTCGGCTGACCCAAAGGAAGGCAACCGTGATCAGCACCAACAAACAAATAGCGAACAAGATCTGGGTTTTTCGTTCCAGACT
>CAZKTR010001143.1:0-1053 GCA_964555525.1 uncultured Pirellulaceae bacterium | reverse complement strand
TCAAAACCAAGCTTACCAACAGCCGATGATTGTGGGACAGCCAGTGGTCAGTCAGCCTTATGTAACGCAAGCTTATGGAGCACAACCGGTTCAACCAATGGTTGCTTCGCCCATCGCTCCAAGCTATTCAACCGGTCTGAATCAAGGTGTTGTAACTTCTGGTTACGCACAACGAATCACGGGCTTCTCCCAAGGCGTGACCCAAGTCGATATTGCTCGAGTTGCCGTGGAGGCAGGTGAAGGCAGTGAAGCAGAAAAAAATAAAGTAGAAGCGAATGAGTCAATCGCTCCGGCGAACGCGCTGGTCGAAAATTTGGTTGAAGAAAATACCAGTGAGGTGACTAAATCGACACCAGTGCTTGTGGAAGAAAAAGACAAGATTCGATTGATGTTATCCGCCAGCGAAAAAGAACCTTTTCAATACAAGGTGAATGGTTCGGAGCGAATGATTGGCCCCGGTGAATCGGTGCTGATGGATGTTGGCAAGCAATGGAAGATTGAGTTCGACGCTGGCGGTAAACTTGGTGGTCGCGAGGCTATTTTGAACGACCCCGGAGTATTCGCCTTTGAAAAAACGGATACTCAAGGTTGGGTTTTAATGAAGAACCCAGTGGCTCAATCTGCCGATTAAGCTTCGGCCGGATGTACGAAGCTCAAGTGCATCGCGCAATGCTTGCAGTTGAGCTGAGTGGTTTGTTCTTTGGAGAGCTTGCCGAACACTGGATGCTTCGGCAATGGTCCTACGGTGT
Source organism: uncultured Pirellulaceae bacterium (assembly GCA_964555525.1). Lineage (GTDB taxonomy): Bacteria > Planctomycetota > Planctomycetia > Pirellulales > Pirellulaceae > Mariniblastus. Next base: position 304 of record CAZKTR010001143.1, on the reverse strand, counting down.
TGAAACGCTCGACCGACTTTTTCAAGTGGGCCAAAGATTCTTTCACATCAAACTCTTGGTCGGGCCAGAAGAATTCTTCTGCGTTGGGTGGCAGTTTAAAACCTGGTTTTACGTCTTTGATGATCGATTTTTTCATTAGCGGCATCATCAGACGAATGAAAAATGGCATTTTTGGACCGGGGAGTAAACCGGTGGCCATGTCGTGGGTCCGGGCGAGGTGTTCGAGGATTTGGCCGAACGAATGATTGCCGGTTGTCCGGACTTCGCCACTGGCCAATCGTGTCGCGTCGGCGACGGCTTCGTC
>CAZKTR010001142.1:0-1053 GCA_964555525.1 uncultured Pirellulaceae bacterium | reverse complement strand
GCGATCGACCATTGGCGACACGTCGCCGAACTTCGCAAGCTCGAACCAACCGGACTCGTGAACCTTGCCACCGCGCAAGTGCACGAAAAAGAATGGGACGACGCCAAGGCCACGATCAAAAAACTGAATCAACGAGAATGGCCGTCGCGATTCAACAATCTAAACAATAAGATTCGGAATCTGCAAAAGAAGTTACCGGAGTAGATGGCAAAAGGTGGCGATAGCGCTTCCAGCCTGTCATCCACGCCTTCGATTCAGGATTCGCGAGTGAGGTGCCGCGGGCAAGACAGCCTCACGGGCGAGCAGCTTGAGTCCGGAGGAGTCCTTCGTCATTAGCTCAGGATGGAAGCCTAATGGTACTTACTTTAACCCCGAATGGGGGCAGCCTATTGGCGTAAAGCCAAGCGTAAACGCTTTACTACCTGCGCGATCAATACTGAGCCGCTGGGCGATAGCCCACGGTTTTCGACTCATCGTGGTGAAAACCGTGGGCTATCGCCGGGCGGCTCAATTTTCTGGCTTACGCATTACTGGTTTTCATTTACGTCCATTGGCGTTTATTCGCGGTTCTGAATCGAGCTATCTCCGAGTCTCCGAAAAAGCAGTTTGGCGACATCCCCGATGTAGCGTAGGATAAAAGCCCAAAGAGTTGCTTACGTCCCATCGCCAGGAACACCGTTCATGTCATTCCCAAAAAAAGTCGTTACGTTCTACATCCCTTTTTTACTTTTATGCTCCGCCGTTTTTTCGGCCAGTGCGACGGCTCAGTCGACGAACAAAGAAAATCGATTTCCGGCTGTTGAAATATCAAACACGTTTTTACCACCCGGAGAATCCAACGTTCGATCTTCGTTCAAACTTGCCAATGGCATGGCACTGATCGGCACCGAAGAAACAGGTGACGTTTTCAAAACAACCGACGCAGGAAAAACTTGGACAAAAACCGTTGATGGCGGCGATGAATGGGGGATCCAAGACATCCGCAATTTCATCCGCGCTGAAAACGGCAAACTGTACGCGACGACCTCCGAACCCGCACTCGTCTTATGCTCG
>CAZKTR010001141.1:0-1056 GCA_964555525.1 uncultured Pirellulaceae bacterium | reverse complement strand
CTATAACTTTCCCCTACATCGAATGGTTGCCTTTATCGGCAGTTTAGTTTGCATTATATTGCTATGGATTGTTTTATTGGTGAAGCTATAGAGTGTTCGTTTTTTACCGCAAGCAGCAGGGACAGCATGCACTTCGTTCCGGCTGCCCCACAATACGGCGTTATGCATAGGTATATGCGATGACTGCCTTCGGTTGGGCTTTCCTTTGTGTCACATGCGCATTACTAGCCTTTGCCATAGGCCGAGCTAGTGCGAAACAAGCTCAAGAGACAAAACAAAATCATTCAAAAAGTGATGACATAGATTTAGTTCTTAATATTGTAGAAAAACATGCATCCAGCGAATTTTATATCGAAACGAGAAACTTGGATGAAAACCAAGATCAGCCAGATGCTTGGGAAGGAGGTTTTTGGGAAGCTTCTGACCCAAAGAAACTAGGTGCTCATGTGGAGATAGAATACGTTGACGGAAAATCCCAGGCTACTAAACGCATAGTTCATATACGTGAATTCGATAACAAATTGCATGGTGGAATTTTTATTGGCGATTGCGAGCTGAGGAATGCCAAGAGAACCTTTAGATATGACAGGGTTACGAACGCTGTTGATATAGAAACCGGTGAACATATTGATGATATTAGTCTTTTCTTAAACAGCTCATATGACGCTTCTCCCGAAAAAACTATAGAAATCCTCGTGTCGGATTACATAGATATTTTGAAAGTTTTGTATTTTGTGGCAAAGGCTGATGGTCAATATCGGAAAGAAGAAAAAGTCGTAATTACCGAATATCTAAAGTCTCTACTTAGAGATGATCGAATAACAATCAAGTTAGTCGATGACGAGCTACGCTATATGGACATACCAAGCCTACAAGCATTCAAAAACGCATTGGGTCGAGTGATTCGAGGTGGCCAAATCGACCCATATCAGCTGCAGGCATGCTGCAAAGACATAGTTGCAACTCAAAAAACAATCCATCCCTCAGAGCTGGCTGCGCTGGATTACATAGAGAAAAAAATCGCTTCCAGAAAAGGGGTCGGTGACAACTAGGACT
>CAZKTR010001140.1:0-1056 GCA_964555525.1 uncultured Pirellulaceae bacterium | reverse complement strand
CTGAATTTGGCATCGATACAGCGAACATGTTCGAGTTTTGGGATTGGGTCGGAGGCCGCTACTCGTTGTGGTCGGCGATTGGCCTTTCTATTGCGATCGTCATTGGCCCGGACGCCTTCGAAGAATTGCTTGCCGGCGCCCATGACGCCGATGAACATTTCCGAACCACGACGGATATGTCGCAGAACATTCCGGCTTTGATGGGGCTATTGGGAGTTTGGTATCACAACTTCTTCGGCGCCGAAAGCCACGCGATACTTCCTTATGATCAGTACCTGCATCGTTTCGCCGCTTATTTCCAGCAAGGCGATATGGAGAGTAACGGCAAGGGAGTGGACCGACAGGGACGGCGCATTGAGGGCTATACGACAGGGCCAGTAATCTGGGGTGAGCCTGGAACCAATGGCCAGCATGCGTTTTACCAATTGATTCATCAAGGCACTCGTTTCATCCCTTGTGACTTCATTGCCCCGGTTCACAGTCAAAATCCAATGGGCGAACATCACGACATTCTATTAGCCAATTACTTTGCCCAAACCGAGGCGCTGATGATTGGTAAGACACCCGACGAGGTGCGAGCAGAACTGACGGCCTCTGGTCAGCCGTTTACCGAAGAATTAGTCACTCACAAAACCTTCACTGGCAACCGTCCGACCACCTCATTCATGGTTGACCGCCTAACACCTCACGCTCTAGGTCAGTTGATCGCGTTGTACGAACATAAGATATTCGTTCAAGGAATCATTTGGAACGTGAACAGTTTTGACCAATGGGGCGTGGAACTTGGAAAGAAACTGGCCAAAGCGATCTATCCCGAACTTCAATCCGACGGCGAAGTTGACACTCACGATTCTTCCACGAACGGGTTGATCAATCACTACAAGAAAAAGCGAAAGGCGACGGTGTAGGCTATAGCGCACAGACCGGAGGCCTTAGGTGGCGACGGTGCTTCCAGCCGGTCTTACGCGCCGCCCGAGGGAAAACGGGCCTGTGAGCCGAACGCGCTAGCGTCGGGCGTTGCTAGGTCAAGCGCATTCTGTTGATGCCCGGCGCTAG
>CAZKTR010001139.1:0-1056 GCA_964555525.1 uncultured Pirellulaceae bacterium | reverse complement strand
CGGACGGCGTTAGTGGCGTCGACGGATGATTGGGACAACGAATCTAATTTTGTCACGTTGATGACGTTGCATGCGGCCAAGGGATTGGAGTTTCCGTCGGTGTTTATTGTGGGCTTGGAAGACGGCGTGTTACCTCACGAGCGTAGTTCGAACGATCAAGATGAATTGGAAGAAGAGCGACGTTTGTTTTTTGTGGGGATCACGCGAGCGAAAAAGCACTTGCAGATTAGTCGTTGTCAAAATCGTTTTCGTCGCGGTGCTTTTTGGCCGTCAATTCCGAGTCGTTTTTTAATGGAGCTACCACGACAGGAAATGCAAATTTTTGAACCCGCTAGTTCCGATAGTTTCGGCCATGAACATTATGACTCGATCAACAATGACAGTCATTGGGATGATGAATTGCCAAGCATAGACATTAATGATGTGTCCGAGGTTCAGGTCTACCAATCCAGCGACGATGAACCGTCAGCTGATGAAGTCAGAGAAGCGGTGGCAGCGAATGTCGAGTACAAGTTGTCGGTAGTGCGTGGCGAGGAAGGCACCGAACCGGCTCCGGCGACGATTGCGTTTCCAGGGGTCATGACAGGCGCCGAGGTCGCAGCGAAAAACAAAAGTCGTACGCGTTTACATCCCGAAGCTCATCAGGTTGGCATGAAGGTGCTGCATGATATTCATGGCTTGGGCACGATTGTTGGCATGACAGGCAACGGAGCCAAACGTACGGCTACGATCGATTTCGAGATCGGTGGAGAGAAGAGTTTTCGCTTGGCATTTGTCAGCTTGCAGGTGGTAGAAGAGTCGTTTTGACGGTATATGCTGAGATAGCAAGGTGCTATCGTAGTGGGTGAGGCTACGAATCCTTGCGGAAGGTACCGAGCTTCAGGACTCGTAGCCTCGTCGACTACGTTTTGGTCGAAACAACGCACTCACTACAATTCCGAACGAGTCGGGTGGTTTTAGTTTAGGTTCGGCGTTCGTCGCCGCTGCGGCGGTCGATCTGGTCGCGAGATCGTTGGATTGCTTTGACGATCATGTCTTTGGCGACGTCCGCTTCGG
>CAZKTR010001138.1:0-1058 GCA_964555525.1 uncultured Pirellulaceae bacterium | reverse complement strand
GGAGCCGAGGAGCGGAACGGTTTCGCCTTAAGTCCATTGGACGGTAGCTTGCTCCGAGTCAAAACAAAGCCGCAGCGACTCGCCACCAAACAGAAAAGCCAGGTGCCATGTTTACGCGATTCAGTAGGATTAACCTTGAGAAAGTCCCTCAAAAAAACATGCTCACGGGACTTTTCCAAAACCACGTCCAACGCGTAAACATGCCAACACTCAAGAGGCACTCCTACCTTCAAAGCCGTGAAGCATGGCACCCGATCGCCTGCTCAAGAACCTCAAACACTTGGCCGAGCCTCTGAAAAACCGGAAGAACCGGCCAACAAAAAAGCCCCTCAGCCAATCGGCGAACCGTTGACGGAGGGGCAGTGTCAATTTTTAAATTGACAACTCGTTGATTGGTCGAGTTAACACAAGCTGAGGAATTCACACGTTGACTTGTATTAACCGCTTCCAATCAACCGAAGATGGCTGGCTTACTCGGTTTTCTCACTAGAAGTTGAAGACCCTGAAACTGCTGGCTCAGAGGTTGCGGGCTTTGAGGTCGCTGGCTCGGAAACTGCCGGCTTTGCTGGCTCGGAAACTGCCGGTTCAGATGTTGTAGCTCCTTCAGCTTTCGGCTCCGCTGCTGGAGCTGCCTTACCTGTCGTTGGCTTCTTTGCTGCAACACGCTTCTTTGTTCTAGCATCCGCGGTGGCAATGATTTCTTTGGACAATTCCGGCTCTTTCTTATCCTTTATCAACTTGTCCAACCACGTTTTGCAATCGTCTAACCCCGGTGCAAAACCAAACGGACCGCGATCGGCTGCAACAGCCAAACGTCCATCGCTTCCGACCAAGAAAACTCGATCTGGTTTGGCTTGATAAGCCAAATCAGTCGTATTCTCGAAGTTGTCGATCAACATTGGCATCGTCAGTTCTTTATCTTTGATCAAACGCTCGGCAACGTCGCACCGAGACTTGTAGTCTGTGTGATCTTTAATGTTTAGCTGTCGGCCAATCCCACTCGGGCGAGCACCGTCCACGGCATGGGCTTCGCGAATATAGATCATCCGGAACTCAGC
>CAZKTR010001137.1:0-1060 GCA_964555525.1 uncultured Pirellulaceae bacterium | reverse complement strand
CCAATGCTCACCTACAAGCGAACAACCCTCGCTGGGACATGGACCTGATCGCATCGAAAACAGGGATCAACCAACGCCATATTGCAGCACCGGACGAATGCTCTTCTGACCTAGGAGTTGCCTCGGCAGAGAAGCTTTTTGAAGAATTCGACATTGATCGGTCCAGCATCGACTTTCTCCTGTTCTGCACCCAGACGCCTGACTATCCACTGCCCACGACTGCATGCCTCATTCAAGACCGACTTGGATTACCGACGCATTGTGGTGCTTTGGATTTCAACCTTGGTTGCAGCGGGTACGTTTACGGCCTTTCGATTTGCGATGGCCTGATTCGCTCGGGTGCCGCTAAACGCATCCTATTCATCACCGCAGAAACTTATACCAAGTTGATTGATGAAAATGACCGCAGCTTACGTACGATCTTTGGTGACGGTGCGGCGGCGACCTTGATCGAATCTCACGATCAGCCCTCGCTTTCGGGATTCAAATTTGGCACCGACGGAAAAGGAGCCAACACCTTGTTGGCCACTCAAAACGGATTTCGCAAAGAACCACTGGTCGCTCCTCGTCACCGTCGTCGCTGGAAAAGCGATTTGTACATGGACGGACCAGCGTTGATTAACTTCACAGTCGGCGCGATCCCTGGCTTGATCGACGACGTCTTGGCCGCCGCAGAAACAAAGAAGGACGACGTCGGGTTCTACCTACTGCATCAAGCAACTTTCAAAATGCTCAACCAACTGCAGCAAACACTCGAAGTTGCCGAGGAAAAAGTACCGATTTTACTAGAAGATTTTGGCAACACGGTCTCCTCGACATTACCAATCTTGATCAAGCAAATGCGTGACCGCGGCGACATGACGCCCGAGATGAAAAACCTCTTGGTCGGGTTCGGTGTCGGTTGGAGCTGGGCCGGATGCGTCTGGCAAGACCTTGCAGCGCCGAGCAAATAGAGTTTTGAAAGTTACCTTTGGCATCGAGCATTTCTCATGCGGCGTGTTCGTAGTACCGCCTTTAGGCGGCAATAGTCCCGGAGGGACGATATGTTGTAGCCACGGGT
>CAZKTR010001136.1:0-1060 GCA_964555525.1 uncultured Pirellulaceae bacterium | reverse complement strand
TCCAAAATTTGGTTCGTCGAGTGCCTGTTCCAGATCACATCTATGAGTTCGCAGTTGATCTGGTTCGTCGTACTCGACCGGATTCTGAGGACGCTCCCGAGTGGCTTAAGTCCTTGGTTGGCTGGGGAGCTGGCCCGCGTGCGGTGCAATATTTGGTGCTGGGGGCAAAGGCCAGAGCGGCGTTGCACGGAAGTTATATGGTTCGTTTGGAAGATATCCTGGAAGTTACCGAGCCCGTTTTGACTCACCGAGTTTTAACAACGTTTGCGGCGGAGTCCGAAGGGTTGCGAAGTCGTGACATCGTGAAGCGATTGGTCGACGAGTTGTCCAAAGAAACTTAGTTCGTCGTCCTCCGACTTTCAATCTTCAGCCTATAACCTCCGGCCTCCACAAGTGCATTCGTTTATTGAGCCACGAGTAATTGCCCGCTTAAAGGCGCTTCCGTTTCACGCGAGGCTGCCGATGGTGGGGAACGTTTCGGGAATGCACCGCAGCCCGCATCGCGGGTCGAGTTTGGAGTTTGCGGAGTACCGAAAGTATGTGCCCGGCGATGATACTCGTCGTTTGGATTGGCGAGCTTACGGGCGAAGCGACCGCTATTACATCAAAGAGTTTGAAGCGGACACCAATCTGCGTTTATGTTTGGTGATGGATACCAGTGGTTCGATGAACTATGGCGTCAATGGGCAAACGAAACTGAACTTCGCAAAACAACTCTGCGGAACGCTCGCCTACTTAGCCGCTCAGCAAGGCGACGCGATTGGTTTGTATTGTGCGGGTGAGAACTTTGATAAACAGATTTCACCCAAAAGAAGCTCAACTCACTTAAAGACGATTCTTGACGAGCTCGGAACGGTCGAGGCGCGTGGCGAGACTGGTTTGGTGGCGGCGCTTCATGAAGCCGCCGAACGAATTCGGCAACGGGCTTTGGTGATCATCGTTTCTGATTTGTTTGTCGAACCGAAAGAGTTGGGCGATTGTTTTCAGCATTTGCGGTTCCGCAAGCATGACGCGGTTGTGTTTCATTTGTTGGAGCAAAAAGAAGTCGATTTTGATTTCG
>CAZKTR010001135.1:0-1061 GCA_964555525.1 uncultured Pirellulaceae bacterium | reverse complement strand
TCCGTTAGGGCAGAACACGACTTGTTTGCAATCGGCGCCGTTGACGCCTTTGCCGACAGGCTCAATTGAGTCTGGCAGAAAAGTGGATTCAAGCATCTCTTCAAGGGCCAACTCTTGGACTTCTCCCTGCATCTGCATGGAGCCTTGCTCGGCTTTCTGCTTAAGGCTACCAATCTGGCTGCGCAGATCAGACACAAGCTTTTGCGTTTCAGCATCCTTGAGCTGGTGCTCTTCGAGGAATTGCTTCATTGCAGCTTCTCGGATCATGCCGCGCTGGGCGTTCACTTCACGGGCTGCGGCGAGCTTAAGCTCTTCCGTTTTCTCCAGAAGCTCACGTTCTCGCTTGCGAATCTCCAACTCGTTTTCACGAGCATCTCGGAGCTTGGTCTGTAACTCAGAAAGCTGAGTTGCCTGATCCTTCATCTCCAAGGCAAGGGATTCGGCTGCCGATTTCTTGGCCTCTGCCAGAATCGCGGCACGCTCGGCATCAATGCCGGCTTTGACTTTGGCGGCAAACGCCGCCTGTTCATCCGCCAATGACTGGCGTTGATCAGCCAGCTTACTATGGGCAAGCGACAACTCAGCCTGCTTGGCTTTGAGCTCCGCACCCATCTCGCGTCGGATCTGGGCGGTAAGCTGCGCCTCCAGCGCTTCGGTGATTTCGATTTCCGTACGACAGCTTGGGCAAGAGATAAGGTTCGACATCTGGAACTCCCTGAAGGTGAAAGGCATTTTCTTAACGAATGCCCTTAATGCATCACCCGTGCCAAACTTTCGAAAAAGACAAAACTTCGTGTTTTACGAGTGTTTTGAGAGGCAGGTTGAAATTCACAGAATCAAAAGATAACGATCGGTGTTAATTGATAACAATTGTTGTTCTTCTTCGTGATTTCAAACCAGCTCGGAAGCCACTCGCCATTCAGTTTCCCAACCTAAATGGAAGGATTGCTGCCAAGGTTTTGAATTGCTAGGCGAATAAAGTATTGAGACAACAAATGGTATTCAAAATCAATCAAGGAGAGGCTTATGGCATTTTTTGTTCAAGTTGGTTTTCACGCTCA
>CAZKTR010001134.1:0-1064 GCA_964555525.1 uncultured Pirellulaceae bacterium | reverse complement strand
CACGCTTTCTCAGAGCGCTACCAGGCACCTGGGCGGTGTCGGGAGACTGCGGCCGAGGACAGTCTGGACTGCGCGCCGGGGGCGAAGGTTCCGGAAGCTTTGCTGACGGTTTGTCCTGCAACTGCTTGCTGGTACGGCGAGAAGAGCGCCGGACCGAAGCTGTAGGACTCTCGTCGTTGTACTCGGTTGTTTGGGCATCTCCAGAAAACGAAACGGCTCGCTGCAGGTTCAGGTTAGCGGCCAAAGCGGCGTCGGCATCGGCTGCTATCAAAGACACAGGAGAGCGCCCGAGCTGGAGAGGGTGCGAGGCCGCAGCGCACACTGAATGCGCAGTAGCGGAATTGACCTTCACAGTCTCGGTTGGATCATCAGCAATCAGAGCAGAATTGCTCGTCTGCAGCTTGGAGCCGGAGGCAGATTGTGCCTTCCGAGAATCATTCTTGGAGTCCCACGGTTTGGAATCCCGTTTCTTCCCATTGAAGTCGCGTTTGTCTTGCGATCCGGGCTGCTGAGATCTAGACGAAGGACTGCGAGACCGAGAGTCGCCGCGGTTGAAAGAGGACGCGTTGGGGGGCGTCGGTGTGCGAGGCTTACGGTTGGGAGCTTGAAGGTCCGCCACCTGCTTCGCCAGCTTGGCAAGCTCTTGGGCTTGCTGCGTAACCACCTGCTCCAACGAGTTGGAGGCAGTAGGTGCAGCGCGCTTCTGAGCTTCTTGCGTGTCCAATTCATGGCAGCAGCGTTGCAGCAGCATGAACGGTTCAGCGTGGAACTGTTCCGATGCCGAGGTATAGCTGAAGCCTAAACGCTGTAGAACATCGGTCAAGGCTTGAGCAAATATGCGACCTTGTAGATCGCAACGATGCGTGTGCGGAAACAGTGTCATGTACAAGCCGGCATTGAGGGTTCTGCGACCATGATGCTTGTGGTACAGCGCACTGTTGGCATTCAAGTGATCCGCGAAACTGGCGTTCGGGGACTGAAGGTATTTGGCCGCATCACTGGTAAGCAAGGCTTGCAGTGCAGTTACGTTATCCGGATAACAGGCCGTAACAGGTGCGAAGAGC
>CAZKTR010001133.1:0-1068 GCA_964555525.1 uncultured Pirellulaceae bacterium | reverse complement strand
ATCTTATACACCCTTTCAGGCAATTTCTTCAACAATGCTGGGTACAAAGGTGACTCGCAAGCAGAAGCTTGAAGATGAAACGTTTCTGCACATGGAGACAACAAATCGACACCATCAACCGAGAAACAGCACACATACGCAAGTAAGAAGAGAATAATCACGGCAGGAACACGCATACCGAAGCCACAGGTGAGTGAGTATACTCAAAAAGTGTTCTGGAGAACAGGTTGCGGTGTGCACTGGCTGGCACAGACCGCTTGGTACGTGGCATACCTGCTGCTATGCAGTGCCACAAGCTTGATATACTTCGATGAATGAAGAAGCTGCGAGTGAGCAAATGTTCGGAATGCTGGATGACCCTTGAATACACCAGGAGCTCCTACCAGGTCCCTTGCACGTGCATGTGCAGTGACATGACACACTCCCTCTCTCCATGCACATCACCCAAGCACATTGCCTGAAAACGGACATAGCGAATCTCCCATCAGAGCGGGTACCGAACGCAGCGAGGGACTAAGACTTTGAGGCAGTGGCCAGTCGGTGCGCCCGCTTCGAAATTGTTTTCGACTTGTTCCGGTACTTGCGCTTGTCTCGAGAGTCAAGCTTACTTAGGTCTCTGCAGCCCTTACCACCTTCCCAGAATCTCGTCTTCCGCCCTTCTGGTTGGGCTGCGGAGGTAGCCAGCTTCTTGCCACATCCCGAACACGCACTCGCAAGGGCCTGCTCCAGACTGCAGTACCCACACACCATGCGCTTGGCCCACGCCATCTCATGCCCGTCCGTAAGTTCCTCATGGCAGAGGTCACCAAGGAACCGCATGCCGCAACATGGGAACCTCAGCCACCTGCAGTGCACATCGTAAAGCACTCAACCTCAGACCCGAGTTTCCTCGAGGAAAATCAACACTCTTCTCACTTCTCAGGCATGCACTGTAGTGCCCAATATGTTACCGACTTGTGGACAAGAACCCGAGAACTATTCGACACAAGTCAATGCCAATACAAGCGCTAACCACCGCTCGGCCTTGACCAACCCTTAGTACAACAAATACATTTACTTAGTGTACAC
>CAZKTR010001132.1:0-1068 GCA_964555525.1 uncultured Pirellulaceae bacterium | reverse complement strand
GCAGTAGCACCCAAGAAGATGACAAAGATGTCGCGGGCGGAACTTCCGAAGCCGCGCCGGAGACTTCGGCACATGCGATCGAACGACTTTCCAGTGGCAACGCGAGATTCGTTTCAGGAAAGCTTCGACATCCTCACAGCGCTAACGAATGGAGGAAACGTCTAATCGACGGGCAAGCTCCGTTTGCAACGATTCTTGGTTGCAGTGATTCGCGTGTTCCACCTGAGTTGTTGTTCGATCAAGGATTCGGTGATCTGTTTGTCATTCGCGTTGCCGGCAACGTTATCGACACCGATGTGGTGGGCAGTATCGAGTATGGCGTTGACCATCTAAAAACGAAGCTTGTGGTCGTGATGGGGCATGAAGGCTGCGGAGCGGTAACGGCAGCCTTGCAAGCGGACGAAGATTTAAAACAAGAGCCCAATGAGATTCGTTCGTTGGTTAGTAAAATCAAACCGGCGACCAAAATGGTCAAGCAAGATCTTCCTTTTGAAAAACGTCTCAACTTGTGTGTTGCTGAAAACGTTCGCGAGTCGGTCCGGCAACTTAAGGCAATCACTGATCTGGCGGCAGCCGAAAAAGAATCTCGAACCCAAATCGTTGGCTGTGTCTACGAAATCAAAACCGGTCGAGTGAGAATGCTCTAGTTTTATAGCGTCACGTGGTGTGACTGTTAAATTATCAAATCAAAACCTAGCAATCAAAAATGACGATCAAAGAAAACTGGCCCTACTACGTCGCCAACAAACCTTGCGAACCCAACCATGACTTGGAAGTGACGGACAAGTTCACCGGCGATGTCGCCGCTCGGGTTGCACTCGCCGACACGAAAGCGATCGAAGAAGGAATCGCTGGCTGTGTTGCCGCGGCAGAACCCTTCGCGGAAATGCGTCCCTACGAACGCCAACAGGTGCTCAATCACTGCGTTGCTCGATTTACCGAGCGGTTCGATGAACTGGCGATGTCGTTGTGTATCGAAGCGGGCAAGCCGATCAAGGATTCTCGAGGCGAAGTTTCGCGTTTGATTGACACGTTTCGGATCGCCGCCGAAGAATCGGTGCGGATCAC
>CAZKTR010001131.1:0-1068 GCA_964555525.1 uncultured Pirellulaceae bacterium | reverse complement strand
AGAGGAAATTGACCGAGTGCGACAGTTACTGTTCGACGGCAAATATGCTGAAGCTCAGAAACTTCAGCAGTCCTTGATGGGACCGCGAATCGTGCCGCGAAGTTACCAAACGATGGGAGAGTTGCTGTTGGATTTTGGCTTGAACGGTCACGCCAAAAACTATCGACGCGATTTAAATTTGGACACCGCAGTCGCAACGACTCAATACACGATCGACGGAGTCAACTTCAAACGCGAGGTAACCATCAGCCCGGTGGACCAAGTCATCGTTGTACACATCACCGCCGACCAGCCAGGTAAAGTTGCTTTTAGCGGTCGAGTCCAACGACGTGGCGACTTTAATGTTACCGCCAGTGGCAACGATACATTGATCGCTCGCGGCCAAGCCGCCCACGGCAAAACCCACTTGGGCGTTAAGTTTGCCACTGTCTACTACGCCGTTGCAAGCAACGGCACCGTCCAGACTCAAGACGGTCAGTTTAAATTTGATGCGGCAGATAGCGTGACCATCTACATCGCCGCCGCAACGGATTACAACCGCGACGATACCGCCAATCCAATGACCAAGGATCTCCTAGCCGAATGTCAGGCAACGGTGGCAAAAGCCGCCGCCAAAGGTTTTGCGAAAGTGAAACAAGATTCCATTTCGTCGCATCAAGAATTGTTTCGTCGCTTAGAGATCAAGCTAGGAACGGCTTCTGCTAAAAACACCCTTCAACGCCTACAAGGTTACAAAAAAAAGTCGGCTACAGAAATCGACCCGAACCTTGAAGCTCTCTACTTTCAATACGGTCGCTATCTGTTGATCGCTTCGTCGCGTGAAGGCTGTATGCCAGCAAACCTGCAAGGCCTGTGGTGCAAAGACATGAATGCGCCTTGGAACAGCGACTACCACATCAACATCAACGCTCAGATGAACTACTGGCCGGCCGAGGTTGGCAATTTGTCGGAATGTCATCGGCCATTTTTGGATTATGTAGAGCGATTGGTTCCCAGTGGCCAACAAACCGCTAAATCACTATACGGTTGCCGAGGCTTCTTCGCTCCACACACGTCCGACGCTTGGCA
>CAZKTR010001130.1:0-1069 GCA_964555525.1 uncultured Pirellulaceae bacterium | reverse complement strand
TTTGGTTAGCAAGATCGGTGCGTTTGTCGATGGCGGTGGTAATTTCTTGGCAGCGCTTGGGATTCCTTTGAAGATGGGGGTGAATATTATCGCCGTGCTGGTGGCCTGCTTTGCCGCCACGACGCTTGATTCGGCGACTCGGCTGCAGCGTTATGTGATCCAAGAGCTGGGAGAAACATTGCGGGTCAAACCGCTGACCAATATGTATGTTGCCACGCTGGTGGCGATCGGATTGGGCGGGGTGATCGCGATGATTCCAAATGGAGAACTGCCATTGGGCAGCGGTGGGTTGTTGCTGTGGCCATTGTTTGGTGCGACCAATCAGTTGCTGGCGGGCTTCGCATTTTTGGTGACTGCTTTCTACTTGTGGCGACGCACAAAGCCAGTTGGCTTTGTGTTGATCCCGACTGTGATCATGATTGTCATGCCTGCCGCTGCGTTGGTGTGTCAGCTGTTCGATCCAGATTCGGGGTGGGTGATGTCTGGTGATGGACAGAATTGGCTGGCGGGTTCGATCGGGTTGGTCACGCTTGGGCTGCAGGTCTGGATGGTGGTCGAGGCGGTGATTGCGTGGCCAAAGGTCAAAGGGGTGCTGGAACCGCAGTTGAGCGAAGATGAGATCGTGTCAACGAAGTTGAAGGATAGTGGTGGGCGGGCTTGTTAGTTTTGGACCGGTCGTTGCTAAGGTTAAGCGCTAGCCGTTAGACGAACTGCGTTCCGCGTCGGGCGATTGGGAGAGCTTTCTAAGAAAAGTGGTTCGCATCCAACTTCGGTTATTCCTCTGCGGGCAGGGGCTCATTTTGAAGGCTGGAGCGTAATACCAACAATTCCTGTCGTCGCGGCTCGAGATCTTTCCGCACCGCACGTTGGTTCATCCAATAGATGACGCCGAACACCACGACGAGGATCAGGGCGTTCGACAGGAACAAGATTGCGGCATCCGACCAGTTATCGGACTTGATCCAGGAAACATGGAAAAAGAACGCCAGAATGGGCATCGTCGTCGGCAACAGGTACCACCAGAAGATATTGCGCAATAACCAGATCTGATGTTCCACCTGCTTCAACG
>CAZKTR010001129.1:0-1071 GCA_964555525.1 uncultured Pirellulaceae bacterium | reverse complement strand
CTCACCGATTTCTTTGCGAGCTTTGGTTAATAAATCGATCGCCTCGCGACCTACCGCGTTGTCCGCCATTAAGTTCTCCACCGTATCGTTTTCAACTAGCAGCGAGTTTTCACGACGGCGAATGTTTGCCGCTGGCAATAAATGCCAAATGACCCAATACCGGGTCACTGATGCGTCGCTTGTTCAAACACAAAGCTTAACTGATCTGCCGACGAATAACAGGCGGGCGATGGCTAGATTTAACCATAAGAAATCAATAAACCAAGGCGGTTGGGGATGCAGACAGGGCAATTCCGTTTCCCAAGTTAGCCTGGCCTGTAATCTCATATAAATTTCACTACCAAATCCAAACATGAAGCGGTTTCAATACAAACCCGGCGCGCAAGCGTGCATCACAATACCAGAAAAAGATGCACTCGCTTGCGCGTCGAGCTTGCATTTGTTTTGCCCCAGCTATGCGGATCGTCGTTGTTTTTTGGAAAACAAAGCCATCAGAGCTGGCAGCAATAAAAGATCGCCGACCAACGCCGCAAACATCATCGTCGAAAGCAGGATGCCAAAACGAACGGTCGGCAGGAATCCGCAAAACGCGTACAGTACGATGCTCAACCCAAGAATCATGCTGGTCTGTAACATCGCGGTTCCACAATACCGTAAGGCAGAACAAACGGCGCTGTCCGCCGAAGTTTCTTCGCTGTTTTCACTGCCTTGGTTGCGCGTCTTTTTATACCAAAGCAAAAAATGCAACGTATCATCCACCGCGATTCCCAACGCCACACTTGCGGTCGTCAACGAAGCAACGTCCAGCGAGTAACCGAGGAACCCAGCCGATCCAAGCACTACCAAAGCCGGAAATAGATTCGGCAATAACGCGATCAAAGAGGCTTTAAAGCTTCGCAGCACAACCAATACCGTCAACGAGATGATGACGAACGCAGCCACATAGGTCAGCAACAGCTCTTTGAAAAACTGACTGTCGACAAAATCAAACATCACAAACTCGCCCGTCACAATCACCTTCAGTGACTCTCCTGCGAATATGTTTTGACCGTCGCGAACAAACAACTCTGT
>CAZKTR010001128.1:0-1072 GCA_964555525.1 uncultured Pirellulaceae bacterium | reverse complement strand
TGCGCCGTGAGCTTGTACTCACCTACCCGCTAACCCTCCTGCAAAACCTTCAACGACACACCCTCAATCATCTCCCCCGCGTTCTTCCTGAACTCCAACATGTGCGGAGCCTCCAAATGAGCATGCAGCGCCGGCAGCGTCTCCCACTTCTCGATCACGACCACCGCATTCTCATCCTTGCATTGAGCCTCAAGTCCTGAATCGACATCGACCGTGGGCACATACTCAACACACCCTTCCTCGGCCAAAACGGCAGGCACATTAGCATTGAAGATCTTCAAAAACTCAGCCCGAGTCCCCGGCTTCAAGCTAATCGTAGCAACAACGTTAATCATTCATCTCTCCAAGTTCTAGAAACTGCTTTGGTCCGTAACCTTTCATCAAATATTTTAACCAGTTGACCTAGATTCGAAATCCCACCAATCCGCATCAAAATCGGCCCACAAAAGCGTTTTCCATCAAGCAACTCCCAATCTCCTCCCGCTATCCTAAAATGCACAATTGGACACTACCGCGGTTGCATGACCATTTTGAACGGAGATAATAATCGTTACAGCTTGCCACTGGTGGTCCGCTGTATTCTTGATTCGACAATGCAGTATTGAGCAACGATGGCGCGGAACGAACAACTTATCCGACAACACAAGATCCTCCAGATTCTAGAGCGGGTTCGGTACGGCAAGACGCTGTTAGAATTGCAAGCCGACATTATCGAGGAACTTGGCATCAGCTCGTTACACACGCGAACACTCCGCCGCGATCTCGAAGCACTACAAGCTGCCGGCATCGACCTCGGTGTCCACGACATGCAACGCGGCAAAGTCTGGAAGCTTGGCCCACGAGCCAAAACGGCAACTAAGATCAGTTTCTCCGCCACCGAACTAATCGCGTTATCGATGGGCCGGCAGCTCATGCACCCGCTCGCAGGAACTCCTTTCTGGCGAGGCATCGAAACGTTCTGGAACAAAGTTAACGAGCAAATCCCGGACTCGGTTTTAACCCACTACAAAAAGTTCGACAAAACATTACGAGTACTTGGCGTGCCAACCAAGTCCTACGAAAAGCAACAAGG
>CAZKTR010001127.1:0-1072 GCA_964555525.1 uncultured Pirellulaceae bacterium | reverse complement strand
TGTTTGAATTGATTCTAGGAAGAACCCGTGTCACTGTTGGATAGCTTTGCTCATATCGTTCGTGAAAATGAAAACCTCGCGCCGTATACTCGCCTTAATATCGGTGGTAACGCCGAGTACTTTGTCGAACCGACCAATCAAGATGAGTTGATCGGCGTTGTAAAGCTTTGTCATGAGAACAAGCTTCCGATTCGCTTAATCGGTAGCGGTTCGAACTTGTTGGTGTCCGATAGAGGCGTCAGTGGCGTCGTGCTTCACTTGGCCGCACCTGCGTTCGGTTTGATCGAGGTCACGGACAAAGGTCTTATCGCCGGTGGAGGAGCGAAGCTTTCTCAGTTTGTATCCACGGCAGTCCGTGAAGGATTTGCTGGCCCGGAACAAATGGTCGGTTTGCCCGGCACGATCGGCGGAGCCTTGCACAGCAGCATCGCCGCTCATGGTGTTGAGTTTGGTGGCTGGGTTCAGTCGGCGGAAGTGCTAACTCGGACCGGCGAAATCGAACAGCGGACGGCTGAGTCGATGTCGTTCTCGTATCGTCAAAGCAGTTTGAATGAGCTGGTGATTTTGCGAGCGACTTTCGAGTTCGAAAAAGAATCCGCGGCTGAGCTTACCAAAGCCATGCAAAAGCTGTGGATTACTCGACGTGCAAACCAAGTCGAATCGGACCTGCGATCGGCTTATATTTTTCAAGACGTCGCCGGAGAGTTTGCAACTGACATCCTCGAACAAGCCGGTGTTGCTGAAATGAGCGTGGGCAAAGTTTCGTTGGCCGAACACGATTTGAATTTCTTAGTGACTGAACCGGGAGCGGACAGTAGCCAGGTGCTTGAACTGATCGAACAAGTCAAGCAGGAGGTTCATGACAAAACGGGCATCGAGTTACAAACCGCGATTTGTCTTTGGTAGCGCGTGAGGTGACGATGATGAATGTTTCCAACTGCCCGCAAGTTGTGTGATGGGATTTTAAAGTTGCGTGCGGTTGGATGAGAGTCGCTTTGAAAAAAAATTCTAGGTGAAGCAAAAAACTTGCATCTGCATCTCCGCATCTTTAAGATGAAGTGAGCAACCTTCT
>CAZKTR010001126.1:0-1075 GCA_964555525.1 uncultured Pirellulaceae bacterium | reverse complement strand
GTACGACCTCAGGTGCAACTCCCTGCTGCTCCCGCACCTGCCTCCCCCCAGATCCCTTCTGTTCTTCTAGAAGTGAGCATATACAGCACGTAGGCCAACGTTCTATTCAGTTCAGCCCCTACATGGAGGGTCTCACTGTACCAACGCTCTGCATACTTGCAGATCACTCTACATCAACCGAGCACTGATTGCGGCCGGGAAGGTACCACTGAACATCGAAGAGTACGCTCCTGCCTCATCTTTCGTGGTGCTATAGTCAAAGGTCTTGCCACGAGTGCATTCGAACATCGTTGATGAGGAGTTTGTGAATGACTCGGCGTGTGGACCGTTGTTGCAAGGTGACCAGTTGCGTACGTGTTGCCTGGTACATCTGCAGTGTACAGAAGTTGCAAGCGGCTGTGGAGGGTGTGGAGCAAAAATACGCTGACCTGCTTACGGACACAGGCAGATGTGCACCTCCAGAGGGCCTCAAAGTGTTGCCGGTGACAAGGCTGCACTCTGAACTGGAGGAGCTCATGGACATTGCCACCTACACGTTGGGGGCCGCACAGCACGGGACCCCTCTGCCTTCTGAGGTCCAGGGGCACCCATTTAAAGACGTCAGTGCTTTGTGTCAGAAGCTGGAGGAGACCAAGACTGAATACTTTGCAGAAGCATATCACTTCCATCGCAAGCGGCCTTCTGAGCAAAAGGCAGGGTCAATCTTGCGCCGCGTGCCAGGACGAAGTCTGAGAATCGTCACAGCCTTAAGCCGCCCAAGATTGAAGACATAGTGCAGCATAGAGAGCCTAAAGGTCTAATCCAAAAAGTTGTGGGTGCGAATCTGAGCTTCGCCAGTGGTCTTGTCTCAATGCAGATGTCAAGCTTGTATGCATGCTCAGCAGCGTATGACGCCAATTTTGCACGTGTTTATTTCAAGGCAGGTCCAGGTGCGGAAGTTGCAGTCTTTCCTGGGTGGATTGCCTGATTGTGATGTTCAAGCGTCCGCAGGACTGGGGTTTTCAAGTCCTTCACTGCCACTCTGTCAGTTCCGAGGTTTACACATGCTTGCAGACAAGCTGATCGAGTCTGGAAG
>CAZKTR010001125.1:0-1075 GCA_964555525.1 uncultured Pirellulaceae bacterium | reverse complement strand
GAGATCCTCGATGACTTCGGGATCGCACGCGAAGCACGCGTCGTGTCAGCTCATCGCACGCCGCAGTGGATGGTCGACTATGCGAACTCGGCCGAAGAACGTGGCCTGAAGATTATCATCGCCGGAGCTGGCGGTGCGGCTCACTTGCCCGGCATGATCGCCTCGATGACTCGTCTGCCTGTGTTGGGTGTGCCGGTGCAGAGCAAAGCGCTCAGTGGTTTGGATTCGCTATTGTCGATCGTGCAGATGCCTGGTGGAGTCCCCGTCGGTACGCTGGCGATCGGAAACTCGGGGGCCAAAAACGCGGCGCTGCTGGCGGCTCGTATGCTGGCCAACGAAGATTTGAGCGTCCGAGAAAAATTGGAAGCGTTCATCAAGAACCAAACTGAAACTGTGTTGGACGAACCGGAGCTGTAAGCCTTGAACGCAGAAAATAAGTTGCCACCTGTTCTACCCGGTTCAACCATCGGAATTTTTGGTAGCGGCCAGCTAGGCAAAATGATGACCACCGCGGCCAAACAACTTGGCTATCGTGTCCACGTGTTTTCGCCGGGCGCCGATACGCCAGCGGGGCAGGTTGCCGATCGAGAATTCCAAGCTGACTATGAAGACTTGGAAGCGGTAGAGCAATTCGCAAAATCCGTTGACGTGATCACGCTGGAGTTTGAAAACATCCCCGTGGCCGCTCTTGCTGCCGCCGGTAAGCATGTTCGGGTTTATCCCGGTGATCAAGCACTCGCCATTCCTCAAAACCGATCGCTGGAAAAGAACTTCCTCCGCGACAACGACATTCCGACCTGCGAGTTTCGGATCGTTCGAACGTTGGATGAGCTAAAAGCTGCTGGCCAAGAAATCATGCCGGGCGTTTTGAAAACGACCTCGGGCGGTTACGATGGTAAAGGGCAGTTCGTGATTCGCGAAGTGGCGGATATCGAAACGGCTTGGGCGGAGCTAAAAACCGACGAAGCGATTCTGGAAGAGTTTATCGAGTTCGAGTACGAGTTTTCGGTGATCGGTGGTCGTAGTGCCAACGGGCAATTCGCGGCTTACCCTTCGTTTCGCAACGACCATCGCA
>CAZKTR010001124.1:0-1076 GCA_964555525.1 uncultured Pirellulaceae bacterium | reverse complement strand
CTTTCGGCTAAAGCCGGTGCTTTAGGACCAACGGTCTGGCAGTTAGTTTGCCATCCGTGGAACTAAAGGAAGAAGAACCGCAAATGGACGCTAATAAACGCGAATGCAAATTCCGGCATCCGTGTTTATCTGTGTCCATCCGTGGTTAAAAAAGGAAGTCGAAAGCACCGACAAAACGACAGCCAGAGTCGAATTGCGCCCTCGCAGCCAAAGGCGCATATCTACCTCTGAACCGTTTCGCCTTTAACGCGAGTTTCATTCCAATCGACGGCCATCATCATGCAGTTGATCCCCGAACCGATGCCCAGCATCGCAACTTTGTGACCGGCTTCGATAAAACCGGCTTCGCAAGCCCGAGCCATCGTGATCGGCAGCGCCGCGGCGCCGGTGTTGCCGAGCCATTGAAACGTCGAATAATCGATCACTGGATCAATCCCCAGCGACTGTAGCATCAGCTTTTGATGAGCAACTCCCACTTGGTGACAAACCGCTCGATCGATATCACCGACCTCCCAGCCAGCCGCGGCCAAGAATGCAGGCATGTTATCAACGCCCGTTTTCACGCCTTGATGCATTAGCGTTTCAGAATCAGTTTGCATCAGCGGAGCCATCGACGCTCCCGCTTGATCGTGATCGCTCTGGCATAAATCATGGTAAGCCGTATTGGCATTCACCGCCGCGCCGACCAATCGATTTTTCGTTTTGCTAATCGATTCATGAGTTAGCAAAAACGCACAAGATGCCGAACCGATCGTCAAACTGGCAACCGCGGATTTGATGCTCTTGCGAGTCAACGAAGTATCGCTATTGAGTGTGGCGATGGTATTTTCAACCAACTGACGCCCGCCTTCGGAACCGACAACTAAAGCGGCTTTGATTTGCCCCAACTCGATCATGTTGGCTGCTTGAGCCACGCCGGTCAAAATACCGAGACAGGCGTTTGAAACATCAAAGATAAAACAGTCTCTTGGCAAACCGGTGTGGTGATGCACCGTGCAAGCGGTGGCCGGTTCAAGGAAGTCTCGGCAAACCGAACCGTGGATCAAGCAACCGACTTCGTCCGGCGAAATCTCCGC
>CAZKTR010001123.1:0-1080 GCA_964555525.1 uncultured Pirellulaceae bacterium | reverse complement strand
GAATACAACTTCCAGCAGTCGATGGACGACGGGGCGACGGTGCCGCTGGTATACGAGAAACGCGTGCCAGAGATGCTGATCCAGAATCAGGATTTGAGCGAAGAGTTTTATCAGTTGCTCGAAGACGAAGATCTGGACGACGCCCAGCAGGAAAAACTGGAAAAGAAGTTCGCCAAAGAGACCGAGGTCATCAAACGCGACGACCGTTTGGATACGATCGCCGAGGACATCGTCAAGCACTTCCCCGCACGCGGCTATCTGGGTAAGGCGATGGTGATCTCGCTGGACAAGTTCACCGCCGTGAAGATGTACGACAAGGTCCAGCACCATTGGAAGGAAGAACTGAAGGCGCTGACGAAGCGAATCAGCAACTCAAAGTCTGATGTCGAAAAGGAGCGTCTGAAAAAACGCAAAGAGTGGATGAAGCGCGTCGAGATGGCGGTGATCGTCAGTCACGACGCCAGTGACGAGAAACGCTTCCAAGACGCTGGACTCGATATCAAACCGCACCGCGAGCGCATGCAGGGCTTGGACGATAACGGTGCCGACTACGAAGACAACTTCAAAGACCCCAGCCACCCACTTCAACTTGTGTTTGTCTGTGCGATGTGGCTAACCGGATTCGACGCCCCAACGATTTCGACGCTGTACATCGACAAACCGATGAAAGACCACGTTGATGCAGACGATTGCTCGCGCAAACCGAGTGTCTGGCTACAAGATCAACGACATCAGCAAGAACAATGGCGAGCTGGTCGATTACTACAACGTCTTCCGCAACATGAAGACCGCCCTAAACAACTACGGCACCGGCGGCGATGGTCAAGAACTGCCTGTTCGTGAGAAGAAGGTGTTGTTTGACCTGCTTGGTCAAGCTATCCAAGAAGCTACCAAATTCTTGGCAGATCGCGCGATCCACGTTGCTGAATTGCTTGATGGCGAAGACCGTATCTTCAAGAGTATTTCGCTCTTTGAAGGTTGGGCCGACACGTTGCTTGGTGATCAGGAAGGTCGCAAATCGTACTACGTTTACGAGAACACGATCTCCTCGCTCTACCAAGCCTGCAAGCCAGAGATCCT
>CAZKTR010001122.1:0-1080 GCA_964555525.1 uncultured Pirellulaceae bacterium | reverse complement strand
GGTGTGAACCCATGGAAATACGAACCCGGAATGAATAGTCCTGAAGGGACGACATAAGTTCGAGTCCGATTCATGTCGCCCCATTCGGGGCTTTACGGTTTGTTGGTTCTCGCAACCACGGGTTTTCACCCGGCTCGTCGTTAAACTGCAAATCCACAGACCGCGCTGGCAACGCGACTAGCCAACAATTTCCTACAACCCGCATGACCCAAACGGCGAGATCTGGGGGCAGGGAGAATCCTCTGACGCAGTGAGGTTTGGCCACTTTTAGCCAGAAAGCAAAAGCTACCTTTGCTAACTAACGCAGGAAATGGTTGGCTGCGTTTCTTTCTCAGCTTTATCAGCCGGATCTTACGACCATGACCATGTTAGCTCTCATTCTTCCTGTGTTGGCAATCGGGACAATTCTATGGTTCACCACCCGACACCTGCCTCTAGTTCTTGGGACTTTTCGACTTGAGCAAAGCTGCGAAGACAATCCCCAACGGGTTCGTGAAATGGCTCATCAACGCGATCAAGGCGATGAGTACGAAACGTTGGTTGCAATGGAATTTCAGCCGCTGGGAATCTACAACGAGACCGTTAAGTGCCTTGGTGAAGGCATTCCTCAGCTTATTTTCGCCCACCGCTCTTTGCCTGTTTTTGCTTCTCTAGCGCAGAACATCGATCAGCAGCGTTTCGTAATCATGATGACCGAAGGGCAAGGCAAAAAGTATTTGCGAACATCTTCAGCGAGTATTAGCCCCAAAGCATGCCTGCCGGATCTCCGTCTAATAGTCGCCGAAGCCGACTATACCGAAGACGTCCTCAAGGATCACATGCAGGCGGTATCTGAATGGAGCGAAGAAGGCTTTGTTCCGGTCAGTGGCAATGGCCTGGCGGACTATTCACGCCAATGTCGCGAGTACACTGCGCATTCCTATATCACGAACCTGCTTCGCGGCAGCGGTATAATCATGACGTTGGCCAGCCTAGTGACGTTGACACTGACTCCGGTGGTACTCGGGGCTTCGATGACTTGGCTATATGCCTCGCTGTTCAAACTCGACTTTATACCGTTTATTCCGTTGTCGCAGTTCG
>CAZKTR010001121.1:0-1080 GCA_964555525.1 uncultured Pirellulaceae bacterium | reverse complement strand
GTCTTGTCTTGTGTTCAACCGTGCTTGTTGACCGTCGGTGGTATCGTAGGCATTTCCAATCGAAGCGGCCATCAATTTCGCCTGCGGTATTTTTTGAATCGCGGCGTATATCAAGTGAGGAGCTTTGACGGGGCGTAAGTGTCCGATGCATGTGAACAACGGTGACGTTGGATTGGAAATAGTGGCCAGTTCAGGCATTGTTACGCTGGGGTAGATTACCACCGTTTTACTTCGCCAGTGATCGGGAATCTGAGGCAAACAAGCCGGGTGAGTTACGACCAGCTTGTCGGCGAGGTCGATGGTTCGTTGAGACAGGGCTGGGTTCTTTGTAAATCCACCATTGATGTCGGTACCGGTTAAACGAATGAACAACCTGCCTGACCGATGCGTTGCAAAGTAAGCGGAAGCGGCTGCGGTTTTGAGTGCATGGAGAGAAATTTGTGCGTCGGCTGCTGGCGGCGTGTCGGTGTGCATCGCCGTTGCTTGATGGCCTGCCGCTTGCAATCGCTCTACAATTCGAAACGCGGTGGTGGTGTTGCCGCGAGGCGAATCCAAAGGGTAGCCGGTACAGACGTTGATCTTCATAAGAAGTTACTTCGGGTAGCCGGTTGGGTTGGCTTGATGCCAAGCCCATGCGGTTTTAATAATGGCTGTTGGGTCTTTGTATTTTGGCTCCCAACCGAGTTGTTTGAAGGCTTGGCCGGCGTCGGCGACCAAAGCGGGTGGGTCCCCTGCCCTGCGTGGTCCAACTTTGGCAGGGATCGGGTGACCAGTCACTTCGCGACAGGCGTCGATGATCTGACGCACGCTGTAGCCGTTGCCGGTTCCAAGGTTGACTTTAATGCCGCGGCCAAACTCTAGTCGCTCAAGAGCTCGCAGATGAGCGTCGCCCAAGTCGTCGACGTGGATGTAATCTCGTACGCAAGTCCCATCGGGCGTTGGCCAATCGTCTCCGTAGATTGAAATATTTTCTCGTTGGCCCAAAGCGACTTGCAGCACGATCGGAATCAAATGCGATTCAGGGTCATGGTCCTCGCCGATCCCGCCTTCGGGAGAAGCGCCGGCTGCGTTGAAGTATCG
>CAZKTR010001120.1:0-1082 GCA_964555525.1 uncultured Pirellulaceae bacterium | reverse complement strand
ACGGGGTGATGTACCTGTTAAAACGAAAACCAAACGCTTGATTTTAAGGTAGCCGCTGTCGCCAGACTTCGGGCGAATTGCCAGGACCTCCTGAACTCTGGCGAGCCCCGCTACAACGGCAATCTTAACTTTTAGCTAGTAACTAAATGAGGCCACGAAAATGAAACTCGCGTTCCTAGCCGTTCTTTTCTGCATCGCAATTTCGCCGCTAGCCGCAATTGCTCAAGAAGACAAGCCAGTTCTCAAGGAAGCACCAATCGTCCTTCAAAACATTCCCGGACTTGAAGGCCAGCGTTCTATCTCCCTCCTTCGAGACCCGGTTACTGGACAATTGGCCTACAGTGGCCCACCCGAAGACCTTGAGATCATCAAACGACACATCGCGAACTTGGAAGCCGAAACAAAATCAGCAGAGAAGCTGAAAGCGCTAAACAAGGGCAGGCCAGTCAAGGATGTCGTTTCCAAGTACTACTCTCAAGCTTCCTACCTTACCTACGGAAAAAAACTACATTTTGAAGACTCAACGCAACTGTACTCCGATACACCACTGGCAGCAGTACGCGGCCCAAAAAAAGAAGGCGGCGTCTGGTGTGACATCGTTTTAGAAAACGGAAGCAGTCAACCCCTCGCCGAAGTCACCACCGTTGGCAAGCATTTCACAGAGCACACGATTTATCAGGACTTGGTCGACACGGGGCACTACCTCCATGTAACCGTGCGAGTCACCAAAGGCGATGGCAATGCGGAATTTATCGCTGACCTAAAAACTCTCATCCATTCTTACAGTCACGATTTGGTGACCAACAAAAAGCCTCAAAACTGATTTCTCTCGCCAACATCCACACGAATAACTGGCCCCTCGGATTCGGATTCGTGCCATATGTTGGCAGGCTGCTTTGGAAAATTTGTCCACAAGTGCTGCACATCATAAAACATTCGGTAGATAAATCCGGTACACTAGTATTAGTAGCTTAGCTAAACTAGACGTGGCGGCGCCAGCTTAAAATACTCGCTGGGCAAAAAACGCTTGGCGATATTCACTCACAACCGACGACACTTGCATGCACTCTATTTTGCTTTTC
>CAZKTR010001119.1:0-1083 GCA_964555525.1 uncultured Pirellulaceae bacterium | reverse complement strand
CTTCATCCTCATCTTCAAACTCTTCTTCATCATCGATCACTTCAATTGCAAGCTTGTCCTCTTCTTCCTCAGTCGCTTCTTCCTCCGTCTCTTCTTGAGGAATCAATGGCGCCGCAACGCACGCCGGTCCGTGTAGTACTCCCAACGCGAGTACCAATACGAAAAACAAATGAGATATTCGAATCAAAATCATGTTGATGAGTCCTCGCTATCGAGCCTTTCAAAAATATCATCTAAACGGTTGAGCCACTCTTCTGTGAGTTTGCGACCGGTTTTCGCCGCTGTCTGTTTCGTACGGCGTTCTACGATCTTGGACGATTTTCTCTGCGAACCACCCAACCCTGCCATACCAGCAACTACATCTTTACCACTGAGCACGTGTCCACAGTAATTTGGCAGGTTTCAAAACAAGCGTAAGAATCGAATATTGATCCTCAGACAACAGTTTTTTCATTTTCTTTTTGTCGTGCTTTGAACCTAAATACAAAGTCCCAATAAAATCGTGCTGCCAATTGACGTTAATGTCCCTCTCAAGGAATGTTGGCCTGACCAATTTATCAAACTCATCCAACTGACTGTCCGATAGCGAAAGCTCGATTCGCATACTGGCAACGAATGCGTCCGCTCTTGCGTTACCTCTTGCAAGTTTTTGTTTTTCAACGTGGGCCTTGAATTTCTTCTGTTGCTCATCGTCCAGCACACTCTCGACAGCGCGATTCCACAACGGCACATCAATCCCAACCAACTTCTTCCTATTACGAGACGTTTTCCCTGCTAAATCCATCAAAGTATGTTTATCAATTTCGTCTACGTCGTTAACAACAATAGGTT
Source organism: uncultured Pirellulaceae bacterium (assembly GCA_964555525.1). Classification (GTDB taxonomy): domain Bacteria; phylum Planctomycetota; class Planctomycetia; order Pirellulales; family Pirellulaceae; genus Mariniblastus. Next base: position 252 of record CAZKTR010001119.1, on the reverse strand, counting down.
TCTTTTTCTTCTTGTCATCGTCATCGTTCCCGATTCGGCCGAAAAACCCGCCAAAATTGTTCTGCTCTTTCCGCTGCTTAGCAAAACTCTCGAGCGCTTCTCCCGTCGCCCCTTTGGATGCAACCTCCAGTTTAATTTTCTGTTTTTCGTCTAAACCACAGACCCTGTCAATTTCAGCAATCTTGACTGCGTACTGCCTAGACAATTGAAATTTTTTTGCGGCAATCCGCTTCCTGTCATCGGCTTGCCTTA
>CAZKTR010001118.1:0-1084 GCA_964555525.1 uncultured Pirellulaceae bacterium | reverse complement strand
GGGTATCTACCGAGTGTCAGCATTCAGTCTAGTGGCTGAATCGATTGGCTTTCTTGCGGCGATAGTATTTTTGACCAGCGAAGAAAAAGCACAACCCTGACGACACGCCGAACAGCAACATCGCAAACGACGGATAGATTGCCATCACGATCGCCGTCGCAAACATCGCGACGGCTTGAAAATAAAATGATCCGGATAGGATTCCAGCCTTCACCAGAAAAACCATCCCCGCAACCACACCCAGCAGCGGCGCGAGTTGCAGGATTTCTAGGCCCAGTGCCATTTCCAGCGGGAACAAAAACGCCACGCAGCACATCGACGCTGCCCACACATGGGCGATTTGTCGTTCGACAAAGGTCACTGGCCCCATCGTTCGACGTACCATCCAGAAGACGACTGCCCAAGTTCCAAGCCCTAGCGTCCACATTAGCCAATAATGCCAACGAACTTCATCGCCAGCCCAAAACATGACTTCGGTTGCTAGGCAGGCGACAACCAAAACCAAACTATGCCACATCCAAATCAAGCCCCAGTTTTCCAGAACCGCTGCATGGTGCGTTTCACGAAACAAGTTCGTGATCACTTGCCCAAAACGTCCCAGCCTCGCGTTGACTGGTCGGCCGTCTCGGACGGCCAGTAAGTCTTGATGGAGTGCACCCGCGGATTGGTAACGCAAGTCTTGAGGTTTTTGCATGCAGGTCATGCAAATGATTTCTAGTTTCCGATCGGCTCGCTGGTTGATCGCTCGTGGAGCAACTGGGTCTTGTTCCAATACCATCATCACGGTATCAACCGGAGTGGCTCCTAAAAACGGCGGACGACCGGTAAGCATGTGGTAAAGAATTGCCCCAAGGGCATAAATGTCGGTCAGCGCACTATAACGAGCCCGATCTCCGGAGGCCTGTTCAGGCGCCATGTAAGACGGCGTGCCCATTAACGCCCCCGTCTTGGTAAGCGTTGCTTGGTTTCCGGTTGCCTGTTTGGCCAAACCAAAATCGGCCACATAAGCGTTATTGTCCTCGTCCAATAAAATATTTGATGGCTTCAGGTCGCGATGCAACACACCTTGCTGATGCGCGTACTC
>CAZKTR010001117.1:0-1084 GCA_964555525.1 uncultured Pirellulaceae bacterium | reverse complement strand
AAGTCGGTGATTGAGCGTGGTGGTCGATTGATTTTGGCGAGCCATCTTGGTCGTCCAAAAGGGCAGGCCAGTCCAGAATTTAGTTTGGCGCCGGTTGCCAAGCGTTTGGGTGAGTTGATTGGACAGGAAGTTGCCTTCGCCAACGACATTGTTGGTGAAGATGCCACGGCGAAAGTGGCAGGGCTTGTTGATGGCCAGGTCTTAGTTTTGGAAAATTTGCGTTTTGATGCGGCCGAGAAAAGCGGATGTGAAGATTTCTCGGCAAAGCTGGCTGGCTTTGCGGACGTCTATTGCAACAATGCCTTTGGTACGTGTCATCGTGAACACGCTTCGATGTACGGAGTTGCCAAGGCGATGGACGACAAGCCCAAGGTGGTGGGGTCGTTGGTCGCGAAGGAAATCAAATATTTGGACGGTGTGATTTCTGATCCGCAGCGCCCGTTCGTTGCGATTCTTGGCGGTGCGAAGGTTTCCGACAAAATTAAAGTCATCGAAAATTTGATCGGTATTTGCGACCACATCATCATCGGTGGCGCGATGGCGTATACGTTTTCGTTGGCTCAAGGCGGCGCGGTTGGTAATAGCTTGGTTGAAAAAGACAAAGTTGATTTGGCAAAGTCTTTGTTGGAGAAGGCTGGGGACAAAATTATTTTGCCGGTAGATACTCACTGCGGCGACGCGTTCGATGCAGGCTGCAACAAACAAATCGTTGCCGCGGGTGAAATTCCAGACAACTGGGAAGGCTACGACATCGGTCCTGATTCTTGTCAAAAGTTTGCTCAGGTGATTGCCGGTGCAAAGACGGTTGTTTGGAACGGGCCGATGGGTGTGTTCGAAATGGAGCCGTTTGCAACTGGAACCAAAGCGGTGGCTCAGGCGATTGCCGATGGCGATGCGGTGTCGATTATCGGTGGTGGCGACAGCGCGGCCGCTGTGGCTCAACTTGGCTTCGAAGATTCGGTCACGCATGTGAGCACCGGCGGTGGAGCGTCGTTGGCGATGTTGGAAGGTAAAAAGTTCGCAGCCGTTGAGATCCTTGACGAATGCTAGGAAATGCGCCAGTTAAGTCTCATCATCACGATGG
>CAZKTR010001116.1:0-1084 GCA_964555525.1 uncultured Pirellulaceae bacterium | reverse complement strand
ACACGAATCAAAACCTCATTGGGTTCGATTTTTGGGATCGGAACGTCCTCCATCCAAATTCCAACGTCGGATTTGGCTTTTACGAGGGCTTTCATTGTCTCTGCCATGTTTTGGCTTTCGTGATATCGGGGCAATCAAATTTCGGTTTAACGTGGGGCTGTAGTGTAGTCGCCCAACACGTCCAAGCCAACTCGCTAGGCCTGCAAGAAACTTGGAACGACAAAAATTTTACCTGTCAAATCTAGCCTCCCAAGTCGCTTGGCTCCCTCGTCAACGGTGCTTAAATCCGTTCTACTAGCGAGATGGCTAAAGAAGAAAAAAAATTGTATTTGCTCGATGCGATGGCGTTGATCTATCGCGCACATTTTGCCCTGATTCGCAGTCCGCGATTCACGTCCGACAACCGTTGTACCTCGGCTGTATTTGGAGTCACCAACACGGTGTTGGACATTATCAAAAAACAAAAGCCAACGCATCTTGCCGTGGCGTTTGATACTCGTGAACCGACCTTTCGACATGAAAGGTTCCCTGAGTACAAAGCTCAACGCGACGCGTTGCCCGAAGACATCGCCGAGCAGTTTCCGTTGATCGATCAGTTGTTCGAGGCGTTGAACATCACGATGATCCGGCAGCCGGGCTACGAAGCCGACGACATCGTGGGTACGATTGCTCGTGAAGCTGAAGCCCAGGGCTTTCAGACTTTTATGGTCACGCCGGACAAAGATTACACTCAGCTGGTAACCGAAAACACGACCATGTACAAACCGGGGCGGCAAGGCAGTAGCTACGAGCTGCTAGGTATTCCCGAAGTGCTGGAGCAGTGGCAGGTTGAGAAAATTGAACAAGTGATCGACGTGTTGGGCTTGATGGGCGATTCAAGTGACAACATTCCCGGCGTGCCTGGAATCGGTCCCAAGACCGCTCAGAAGTTGATCGCAAAATTCGGTAGCGTCGAAAACTTGCTTGAGAACACCGACCAGCTAAAAGGAAAACAAAAAGAACGCGTCGAAGAGAACAAAGAGCAGGCGCTGTTGTCCAAAGAGCTCGTTACGATCTGCACGACCGTGCCTCACGACGTTGTCTT
>CAZKTR010001115.1:0-1087 GCA_964555525.1 uncultured Pirellulaceae bacterium | reverse complement strand
TGCTCTCGATCGGCAGTACGCTGTTTTTGTTGATTTTGTTGGGCGTGATCACCTACCTGACGCTTTCGATCAAGGCAATCAATCTGACTCGTCGCCAGTCGAATTTCATCGATAGCGTCACGCACGAACTGAAGTCACCGATCGCGTCGTTGAAGCTGTATCTGCAAACGATGAACAAACGCGAATTGAGCGACGACGAACAGGAGAAGTTTTTGAAGTTTATGGCGGATGACGTCGATCGCTTGGACGGGCTGATCAGTCACCTGCTAGACGCTCGGACGATGGAAAAGAATATCGCCGATAAGGATTTTGTGACGTTGCAGTTGGACCAGTTGATTCGCGATTGTGCGGAAACGGTTTGTACGCGGTATCGAGTACCGCCAGAGACGATTTCGTTGGACTTGAAGCCAGCCAAGTTGGTCGCTGAACGAGTGGACGCGATGATGATCTTTCGAAACTTGATAGACAACGCGGTCAAGTATGCGGGCTCGCCGCCACAAGTACATGTTGTAATGCGTAAAGAACGATCCGAGGTGATCGTCGAAATTTCTGATAACGGCGAGGGGATACCGAAGGCATTGCGTCGAAAGATCTTTGGCCGATTTGTGCGTTTGGGTGACGAACTTCAGCGGAAAAAACCAGGCACCGGGCTAGGTTTGTATATCGTGCGAACACTAACTAAGCGGCTTAGCGGTCGTGTCCGAGTTTTAGATCGAGACAAGAAATCGGGCACCGTTTTTGAAGTCCGTTTGCCGGTGCAACCGCTTAATTAGGTTGGAGGTTAGGAGGCTGGAGACCGGAAGAACATGCTCGTTCCAAGGCTCTGCCTTGGAACGAGCTGCACCCGCGGCTCTGCCGCATCCCATTTCTCTAGCCTGTAGCCTCCTACTCTCCAGCCTAAATACCCCTAGTGCCTCGAAGCAACTTCTTCGATCCCCTTCTTGGTAATCGCAGGAACGCACGTGTCATCTTTTGGATAACCAACTACCAGTACCAAAAATGCTCGCTCGTTGGATGGGCGATCGAGGATCGTGTTCAAAAACTTCATCGGACTGGGCGTATGAGTGAGGGTCGCTAGTCCGGCGTG
>CAZKTR010001114.1:0-1088 GCA_964555525.1 uncultured Pirellulaceae bacterium | reverse complement strand
ACATCATGAAAGCTAACGGTGTTGCGATCAACGACTTGCATGCTCATGCACTTTTGAAGCTGCCAGAAATCATGGTGAAGGAAGGTGACGTTCATTTTAACGAACAAGGGTATCGTCATCTGGCAGACAAGGTGGTTGCCGAAATATTATCTTCGCTTGAGAAGAAAACTACGGCTTCACAATAATACCAAACGACAGGGGCAAAAAGTTAGGCTGGCTTACAAACAGCAACCCGTGATTTTCGAAAATGCATTAGTACAAGCTCGACGCGCAAGCGAGTGCATTTTCAAGAGTGTTGTGATGCACTCGCTTGCGCGTCGAGCTTGTATTTGGAACGCTTTAAAACTGATTTACTCCTCCTTCAAACAATTTTTCTCACCTGCTTTTTGGCAACGACTAAAACAATATGAAACTCAAGCCAACCATTCTGTTGACCCTCTTAGTGCTGACCCTACCAGCCTTCCTGACTGCCGATGACAACGATCGCAAAGCTCCCAATATCATTTTTATTATGGCCGATGACATGGCTTGGGCGGATGTCGGCTACAACGGCCAACAAGATTTCGAGACACCGCACATCGACCAAATGGCTGCCGATGGCATGAGATTTAGCGACGCATACGCCGGAGCTTCGGTTTGTTCGCCGTCACGTGCCTGCCTGCTCACTGGCATGTATTCGCCCAGGCACAACATCTACCATCCGGGAGCCAAAGCACGCGGCCACTTAAGTTCGATGAAGCTTGCGGTTCCAAATCGAGAACAAAAGAACGACACCTACGATTGGTTTATTGCCACCGAAGAACTCGATCCTAAATTTCAATCCTTCGCCGAAGTTGTGAAATCGGCTGGTTATGCAACAGCTCGTATCGGCAAGTGGCATGTTGGCCCTGATGAGCAAGGGTTTGACCTCAGCGCATCACCAGGAAACGATTATCGCGACCGGAACGGAACCAAGACGTTGACCGACGCTGGAATCAAGTTCATCCGTGACAAAAAGGACAAGCCCTTCTTGTTGTTCCTGTCATACTATGACGTTCACATTCCGCTGCTGGCCAACAAGGAAACCCAAAAGAAATACGAAGCGAAAA
>CAZKTR010001113.1:0-1088 GCA_964555525.1 uncultured Pirellulaceae bacterium | reverse complement strand
GGCATCATCGGCGAGAGCCTCGATCCGATTTTGGCGATCAAGTACAGCACGGCATACGCATCGCTGTTGACCGGCGAAGGGCCGATCGTGGTTTCGCGGGATGGTCGAGCCACCGGTACGATGTTGGCTCAAGCGATCTGCAGTGGGTTGTCGGCGATGGGCCGAGACGTCATCTACGCGGACGTGGCGGCGACGCCGACTTGTGGGATCTTGGTTCGCGAGCACAAAGCTGCCGCCGGGATTCAAATCTCCGCCAGCCACAATCCGGCTCCTTATAACGGGATCAAATTGTTCGGTGCCGACGGCCGAGTCATCCCGGCCGACGAAGGCGAGAAGGTGATCGAGGCTTATCGCAACTACGAGTTCCCTGCGGTGGCTCATGACAAAATCGGTAGCATCACCAACGTCGAAGATACAACCACGGCTCATCAAAAGGCCGTTCTAGCAACCGTCGATGCCGATGCCATCCGCGCCAAGAAATACAAAGTCGTGCTCGACAGCCACCACGGAGCCGGTTCGGTGTTGGGACGCGTGCTATTGGAGTCGCTTGGTTGTGACGTTCAGTTCATGGGCGGCACGCCCGACGGTTTGTTCACTCGATCTCCCGAGCCCACCGAAGTCAACTTACAAGAGACCGTCGCCGCGGCGGGCAGCTTCGGCGCCGACGCGGTTTTCTGCCAAGACCCGGACGCGGACCGCCTCGCGATCATTGACGAAAACGGCGCCTACATCGGCGAAGAATACACGCTCGCCATCACGCTCAACCACGCTTTAAAAACCCGCAAAGGCGACGTGGTGATCAATTGCAGTTCCAGTCGCATGTCGGCGGACATCTGTGCCGCTAACGGATCGACGTTGCACATGAGTGCCGTCGGCGAAGCGAATGTGACGAACAAGATGATCGAGCTCAACGCGGTATACGGCGGCGAAGGCAACGGCGGCCCGATCGATCCGAAGGTCGGCTACGTCCGCGACAGCTTTGTCGCGATGGCTCAGGTGTTGGACGTGATGGCAGCGACTGGCAAAACGATCAGCCAGTTAGCGGCAGAGATTCCGAGTTATGAGATTTGCAAAACCAAGATCTCGAT
>CAZKTR010001112.1:0-1090 GCA_964555525.1 uncultured Pirellulaceae bacterium | reverse complement strand
CTTCCCAGCAAGGGATTGGTATATTATTATACGATGTTGAACTAGTGTGGTAGCGGAATAGAGCTTGGATAGACGGTAGTTGGTGGCGAGTGTAGATGACACCTGTATATATACTCGAGGCATACATCATTGCATTCATGGTGTTACCGAGAACACGAGTGCGAAGCAAATGGACTGATGTTCACTAATGCACTGATGTTCGCTTGCAATGTAACCAAGAAGCACCTTCAAACACGTGACAGAACATGCGTCGCCTACCCATACATCAGAGCGTTCAGCGTCTAATTGGGTATTGGAATGTGTTGGTTCGCTGCTTCACAGGCAGACCCCACCAGCTGTTGCTTGTGGCAAGAAGCGCCCGCTTAAGACCAGTGCTTGCTACCTAGAGTGCGTGGAAAGCACAGGAAGAGCTGATGCAACTTGAACGGAAAGCCCGTCCTGGTTGACCTGCCACGCCGTTTTCCACGGCAGTCCACAGAAGGAACGTGCGACAAAACCTGATCAAGCTACTCCACACGCTCACAGACAACATTATGCGTACTTTGCATTCTTTCGCTGCAGAATGTGTGAGAAGTGCAGCGAGAAACTCCTGTTTCGAATCCAATGCCACCCATCAAGGGCATCTGCCCGTGCGATCCTCCACGTTGCGTAGATACCAGAAAGCTGGTAAGGTAGTCACTATTCCAGCTGCTGTCTACATCAACACGTGCAGTTGCACATTGTCAGGACTGGGATGCAATATGGCTGCATCAGACCGTGTGTGGGCACTGCCAGATGTCCATAGCTATCACGCACTGGAGAACACCTCTCTACGGGGAGTGCAATAAGATGTAGTTCAGGCCTGCTTGGCAGTGGTCTGTGCTACACATGTTGATCAGCTCCTATTGTGCGGTGTCAACATGTTCGGGTGCCGAAACTTGCATGCCAAAACTCCACCACAAAAGCCATCCCGGAGTGTGTAATCTTGGCAGCAGATGTAGGAATCAGGAGAAAATGGCCTCTTTAAGGCCCTTACCCTGTGAACTCACTGTATCATTCCGAAATGCGTTGCAACGCCTCGTCATACTTGATTCATTGTTATGTGCAGGTA
>CAZKTR010001111.1:0-1091 GCA_964555525.1 uncultured Pirellulaceae bacterium | reverse complement strand
CTGATGTCCTCGATGGCCTTCAGGGTGTCGGCAGCCTGCTGCATCTGCGCATCCTGCCTAATCTGTTGCTGCTGCTCCAGCTGTTCAAAGCGTTCTGTTTGGGAAACAAGTTGAGCTTGCTGGTCTTCAAGGCAGCGATGGAGGCCACTAAGGTCCTCAGAATTGTCCACAGGAGGTTCTGTGGCCCGTTCTGGCACACTGCTGTCTGCCGCAGCTGTCGCTGAAGCCTCAACCTCGTCAGAGAGCGCCTCCAACTTGTATGACAGCTCGGTGACTTCGTCATGCAACTTTGCACTGCTATCCACGTTGCTATTGAGGCCTTCCTGCAGTTAAACCGAAGTGTTTCAGTCTCAGCCACATACATGCACTGCAGAGCCATCGCACAGCCAGAGAGCCATGCATAGGTGGCAGGCAGATGCCACACCTTAATGCACACAGCCTGCTGGGACACGTCTCTCACTTCAGATGACAGGCGAATGACAGCGGCTGCGGTGTCTTCTGCCTTCTCGTCAACTTGGCTCACCTTGCAAGCTAGCTGCTCAAGCTTCTCGGATACAGCCTGTACTGATTCTGTGGAAGCAGAGTGTCCCGAGTCCGCAATTTCTGAAGCCCCAAGTTTTCCCTCCAGGAACTCGACTTGTGAGCGGTCAGCCTTTGCGTCTACACTGTCAGTTAGCAACCAAACTGCCTTCTGGAGCTCCTCGAGACCGGGAAGCTGTGATGAACCTGTCCGTTCTTCCTCAACAGTACCAACGCGGTTCTTCAGATCCAAAATATCACTTTCAATCCCACGGTTGGCATCGATACAAGTCCGCACATCTTCAGAGGCCACACCAGTGGCTGCTTCCACTGCCACGATGCGAGACTCTAGTTCATCTGCCCTGCTGGAAAGGTCAGCTTCCTGTAGTCCCTTATCAGCTGTCGAATCATCGAGTCTCTGGCCTTCCATACTCTCCATCTGCACCGGTGTGAAGCCATTGCCCCATGTGTGTGAGATCACCATCTCTCACAATCAGGGCCATGAAACGGAGTGCAAACATTGAACCTAGAGTTTCCCACAAGCAGGCAAGTAGGAGCGGTAGTATTGAAAG
>CAZKTR010001110.1:0-1091 GCA_964555525.1 uncultured Pirellulaceae bacterium | reverse complement strand
AAAACTTGTGTCGTTGACGTAGGTGGCGTGCACGATCCAAAACTTAACAACTTTGACCATCATCAGTTCCCTCGCGATGCTCCACCGCTTTGCGCGCTTTCGTTGGTCCTACAAAACCTGGGCGTCTATGAAGACGCTTTGTCATTCTGCGCTTGGCTACGACCAGCCGAATGGCTCGACACACTTGGACCTAACGAAACCTCCAAGTTGATGGGCATCTCAAGATCGGCGTTCAACGATTTGAACTCGCCGATCGACATTTCACTATTGAATCGCTTCGCTAACCAACTAGAACTTAAACCCGACAACCCGATCTATCAAGTAATGAGCATGATCGGGGAAGACATCCTGAACTACATCCGGACTCTCCGCAATCGTCTAGATTTCCTCCAGCAACATGGCCAATGGTGGACGATCGAAACCGAAGGCGAGGCGATCGTGGCTTTGTTCCTAGAACAAAACAACGTCATCGAAAATAACCCTTCGTTCGGCATTAGCGCGTTTATTAACGAGCAAAACAAAATGGACGAAGTCCATGCGTTGGTGTATCCAGATCGACGCGGTGAAGGGTATGGCTTGACTCGCTACGAAGATTGCCAACGCTTGAATTTTTGTCAGATCGAAGATCAAGACGATGTGCGGTTTACTCACAAACGAGGATTTGTTGCAAAAGTCGAAGCCACCGATCCCGTTCGGCTGAAAGAGCTATTAACGGCAGCTATCGTCAATTCAAATCATTAGTGCTGCGGATTGTTCCATTGCCCCCACGTTCTACGCTTATTTGAAACAGAAATTACCATGAAGAAACACGAATGGCGCGAAAAAAACGAAGACGGTGAGGTTCGCTTGGTGACCGCAACGCGGCATGCCGGCAAATGGCAATTGCAGTCGCGTCTCAAGTCCGAAGACCAGTGGACGAAGTTCGAGAAAATCGAACTGGAGGATCTGGAAACGCTATTGGACATAATCGAGCGAAAATACCAGCGCAACCGCGTCCCCCACGAACAGGTCAAAGAAATCGAAACGTTGATCGCCGCAGCCAAACGCTGATCGCCAGCCCCTGAACTCTGGCGAGCCCAGCTACGTAGCCG
>CAZKTR010001109.1:0-1091 GCA_964555525.1 uncultured Pirellulaceae bacterium | reverse complement strand
CGGCTAACCAGCACCACCCTCGTTCCAAGGCTCTGTCTTGGAACGCACTGAACTAGTGGCTCTGCCACACCACTGGTAACCCGCAGCGTCGCGGACCATTGCCTCCATTGCAATGCCTAAAATATCGCGGGAATTTGGGGGCAGAGCCACCAATGACTCTACCGCCAAAACCAAAAATACTTTCGTTTAGTCATTAACAGTTCTTAAGCCCGGTCGCTGACACCTTTTTCGGTTCTGACGCCTTTTCTGGTTCACGAGGGCATAAATAGTGCCGCATTTCTTCTTGATTTATACTCGTTATAGGCCATGATATATAACTAGACCTCACTCCTTAACATAGCGATTTATCTTCGGTTTTATCCATGAAAACACTTTTGTTCGCAATCGGATTAGCATTTTTCGGAATTTTGACTTCGTCGGCGCAAGCTCAATGTGTCACCTTTACGGTCGATCCATCGCAGTCGTCTGTGAGCTTCGACTTTGCTGGTACCACGGTTACTTCGCCGTTGTCGGGAAGTGCCGAGATCGCACTTCCACCTGTTAACGCCCCTCGGATCTTAGCCTTAAATTTGGTCCTCGATCAGGCGCTCAACTTTAACCTTTTCTCAGGTTTTGCTGCAGCGAACACTGCAGCTGGTGATGTCTCAATTTCAATGGTGACTCCTGGCGCCCAAACGACGATTTCCGAAGATACATTTTCCCAACTGGGTAATTCATTTACCCTCGGTGGAAATCTCAACATAGTGGATTCGTTTGGGTTTGCCGGCGGCACTCAAACGTTTGACTTGTCAACAGTACAAGCTGCTTCCGTCGATTTCACCAACGTCAATATGGTTCGAGTTGGCAACCTTGTCACCATCACCAACACCTTCACATTTACCGAGAATATCAATGCGGGTGCTGGCGACCTTCCGTTGACATTTGACGTGACCTATGTCGCCACCGGAACCGCACTAGACGTACCACAAGCTACTCTCCAGACGCTCGGTGATGTCAACGAAGATTCCGAAGTCGATTACAATGACATCATGCCATTTATTGGTGTATTACTAACCGAAGATTACAAATCCGAAGCAGATATCAACCAGAGC
>CAZKTR010001108.1:0-1092 GCA_964555525.1 uncultured Pirellulaceae bacterium | reverse complement strand
TCGCCGCAGATGGCAACAACAACTCGCATCGCCCCTCGGGCACCAGCATTTCTTCGATCCGATTTCGCAGCACCGTGTACTTGGCCATCGGAAAACGATGGCCAGTAGGCAACGGAAGCTCAAAGGTATCTGAATAAAATAGTTTCACGAGCGAGAGGCTTTTTGTTTCTGACGTAATCTTTGGCGGGGATTTAATGAGTTGGCAGCCTTTAACAGGCTGGTTTTGGCGAGGGTGCCATGTTTACGCGATCAGAAATGAATTAAGACTAGAAAGCCGCTCAAAAAACATGCTCACGGGACTTTTACAAAACCACATCCGACGCGTAAGCATGCCAATACTCAGTAGATACCCTTATCCACAAAGCCGTGAAGCATGGCACCCACTTACTTGCTCAAGCACCCGAAATACTTGGACGAGCCACCACCTCCCCGGAAAAATCATTTTTGTTTGATGCAATCTTCGGCGGTTCCCTCATTTTGGCAACCCCATTTTGGGTTATGATAAGCTCCATCGTTACCAAAAATATTATTGGCCAAAAATAGAAACCTCTTCCTATGTTCAAATTACCTTCACTCGTCATTTTGATCTGTTGCCTCGCGTTTGGTTCACTCAAGGCCGATGAGCTAACTGTTGTGCTTAGTCCCGACGGCCCCATCTCAACGCTCAACGACGCTCGATTAAAAGTGCGCGAACTCAAGAAAAAGCACCCCGGTCAATCGATCGAAGTCCTAGTAAAAGGTGGTGCCTACCCGCTAACTGAAACCGTTGTGTTTGGTTTGGAAGATTCGGGCGCTGAAGGGGCTCCGGTTATTTACAAAGCGGCTCCTGGCGAAACCCCTGTGTTTTCGGGCGGTGTTCCAATCAGCGAATGGAAAAAATTAACGACCGATCCCGAAGGCGTATCGGAAAAGGCCCGTGGCCAACTATGGGTGGCTGAGATCCCAAAACAGACAAACACCCAGTGGATGATCCGGTCCCTCTACGATGGCGAAACGATGCTTACACGTGCCCGATCGGGCAGCTTTAAATATGCGGACGTCGAAAAGAAAAACGACTACAACCGACAAGGCAAAAAGTTAACGAGCATCTTG
>CAZKTR010001107.1:0-1094 GCA_964555525.1 uncultured Pirellulaceae bacterium | reverse complement strand
TTACGAATCACTAGTGATCCATTTCCATTCGGTCGCTGTGAGCCGAACGCGCTAGCGTCGGGCCTTACGTCAGGTTTTGGGCCGGGGGTTGCTAGGTCAAGCGGCATTCTGTTAATGCCCGACGCTAGCGCGAACGGCTCACAGGCGTGACCGAGTTTTTCAGGACGGAAGCCCGCTCCCGTTCTAAGTTAGTTAATGAAGCCGGACTCCTTCGGAGCCAATCGCCCCATTTCTTCCCACTCCTTCGTGTGGTTTGTTGGCAGAGGCACTGTCACGTACTGCAGGCACGTTATACCTACCTGCTTCAGATTTTTATCTGCATCTCCTTGGGTTTGTAATCCACGTCACTCGAAGCGATTTTCTTAGGCATTTCGGTTTTTAGTGTCAGTTTTGAGGCTCACTAACGTCATTGATGGAGTCCGAGGTCGCAAATTGACGATGATTCGGATTGAGCGCAATTTCGTCACTCTGTAGTGTGATCGCTTGTTCTCCTTCTCAGCCTCGTCATCAGTGAAAATTTCCAATGAAAGTGTTTCTTGTTATCTGTGCCGTAATCGGGGTGGTACTTTCAATCCGGTTCATCTGGGCTCAAAGAATCGAAATCCCCACAATTTCAGCTGAACAAATTCGCGAGTTACAAAGTAGCGAAGCGTGGACCGATCGCTCTGTCATTGTGGATGTGCGTGACAAAGCAGAAACAGACGTTTCCGTCATTCCTGGGGCGATTACTAAATCAGAATTTGAAGAGAACTCGTTACAGCACCAAGGCAAAGTGGTAATCGCATACTGCACGGTCGGTCATCGAAGTGGTATCTACGGAAGAAAACTCGCCTCCAAGGGCTGGCAAGCATACAACTACAAAGGAAGTATTATTGACTGGTGTGAGAAACAGCTTCCTCTCGTATCCTTCGATGGGGAAGAGACGAATCGCGTGCACACGTACAGCTCAAAGTACAAAGTTGCCAACGGTTACGAAGCGACTTACCACTAGGGCGATCAGAGATGGATTCGGAGCTAACGCTCTAGGACCTCTGCCAGAGTCAGAGCGAATTCAATAATTCTTCCAACGCCTCGCGATACTCGGGCGACTGTGG
>CAZKTR010001106.1:0-1096 GCA_964555525.1 uncultured Pirellulaceae bacterium | reverse complement strand
CGTCTCCGCAAGACGGTGCGAACCCAACGGTCGTGCAACGCCTGCTTAAAACTACTGGCAGGGCGGCGTACATAGGTATGAAGCCGACAGATCTGGTGCTTAAGCATCAACATCTGATAGGCGGCGGATCGATCGGCAGTTGGCACTCCAAGTCCCCGCAGTATCGCTCGGCGAATGGCTGCCACAGGCAACCTCAGCCAAGGCCGATAAATCGAGTGCATTTCGATTCGGTGAATCAGATACGTCGCGTCTTCAAGTGGTTGACCTCGACGAACCATTGCAAAATCAATCGGCGTCAGAATACGACCATCCCACATCAAGTTGCCAGGTGCATAATCGGCATGCACCCAAACATGGTTCAATTCACTGGCTTGACATTGATCTCGCAGGTCTGCAATCCTTTGCAAAAGTGCTGTCCGCAATGTTTCATTTGGCCACGCGTAGTTGTAGTCAGCAAGCGAACGAAGACGAAAATCACAATAGGCGACGATATCGTTTGGGTCTTTCTTAGATACGGATTGAGATGCCTCTTCCGACAAAGCGATTGACTGAAACTGCCGAATCCACCTGCCAGCTAGGTACCAAGGCATCAACTTAGTGGAAATCGTGTTGTCTGCGAGAATTAACTGGCCTAAGGAACTTCCTGCGATTTCGAAGGTTGCAATAGTCGCAGCATCGGGATCGGCACTGGCGACACGAACCACACCTAAGCGGCCGCCGAACTGGTCGCTTGCGCCAATTTGCTGAAGCAATTTGACTTCACGCCAAGCTCGCTTTCGGACAACTGCCTCGTCATCATCCCAATCATTCGTGACGTACTGTTTTTGATAGACAACATGTCCTTCACAAACTGTCCGTCGAATTTGACTACTGACCCGCTGTTCAAGCTGAGATGACATCAAACTAAACCGATCTGTAGGCAGATCTGCTTCGCTGTTATTTTCTTGGGCTGTTGAAAAATTGTTCAATTCATAACCAATTCAAGCGGAGTCTCGTCGTCCTCAAATTCGGTCTCTTCTTCTTGCCCTTCATCCCATTCGTCATCAATGGGCGTGATTGCTATGGCGGCAATCATTAGCCCGACCATCCACATTCC
>CAZKTR010001105.1:0-1096 GCA_964555525.1 uncultured Pirellulaceae bacterium | reverse complement strand
CGTAAACATGGCACCCTAGTCGTTAAACCGGAAGATTTCAACGAACATGCCTCAATCTGAAGCTCCACCACCTAAGTCTCAGTATCCTAGCGGCGGGTCGCCTGGTCAGTGGAAACTGTCTACTGTATTTCTGTTAGTAACTTTGTGCGCAATAGCTGCTTCGGGCTACTCGCGCGGCGGAACTCGCGGTCTGTGGCACTCGTTGTTCTCGTTTTGGTTCGTGGTGCTTGGTTTCTGTTTGATTTTATTTGGTGCCAAATCGCGAACCAGCGAGGATTATTTTTTGCTCGCCGCTGGTTTTGTCCTGCTAGGCGCTGGGTTGTACGCATTGATGACGTATCAATATTGGTAGAGCAGAAAAATCATAATGTGCCGTGGCTGCTTCGGGCTACTCTTTTGGTTCGGTCATGAGGGTTTTGTCGGCAAGAAAATGACGTGAGGTGGCGTGTTCTGTAGCTAAGTCCTCGGCGTTAGCGGCGATTGCGAGCTATGTTTTCGATAAGTCATTGCAAATGCTTAAGCGAATTTCTGCGCCTGTGATCGAGAGGGATGATTAGATGGACTGTTATCAAAAGCTGCGACAGACGTTGTTCTTGATGCTCGATTTTGAGCGAATTGGTTATCTCTCTGATGCTGTAATACGGAAAGAAGTGAAGATAGTAATTGACCATCTAGTGGATGATCGATTTCCCCATGTCGATGAAAACGAACTGCAGGCAGCGCAGCAACGTTTAAAGAGCGAAATTGAGACCTTCACGAAAGAGAAGTTTGTCCAGTCGTGCCAGCAATACAGAGAGGATCTTCCGCCCCCTCGGTGGCGAATTGGATCTTGGAAATCGCTGCCGTTTACTTTGCTGTCGTGGTTGTTTTGGACAATCCTTTGGGTTTTGGTTTGGCCGTTAAATCTCGCCCAGGCGTGTCTTCAGACGCTCTTTCCTGATTGGCAAACAACTCCTGAGATCCAACAAGAAGGCGCTTTACTTTACACTGCCGACCCTTGGGAGCAACTCCGATTAAGGTTCCTTTTGGATCACCTAAGAGAATCTGGTAGGTTTTGCATTGCTCGTCCAATTTGCGATTGCTGCTGTGAAGATCT
>CAZKTR010001104.1:0-1097 GCA_964555525.1 uncultured Pirellulaceae bacterium | reverse complement strand
TGCGGCAGCCGTTAGAAAAGGAAATGTCAATCGTTACAGCCTCACACCGCAGCCATATAATCCGCGCAAGCCAAACTTGATCCGCTGGATCGCGGGTGCGATAGCAATTGACATCACTGAATTTTTCCGTCTTCGCAGCTGGACTCGCCAGAGGCTGCCGATTAATGAGCCGTTTTGGCGGTAGCCACGGTTTCATCGCTTATAAACCGTTGCTACCGCCAAAACGGCTCACTGTAATTCGAATAAAGCGGCAGCTCACCAGAGTTCACGTCATGCCGAATCAAAGCCGGAAGTCTGGCGACTCGGGCTACGCCAGCGTCCGCTCTACCAATATCGCTCTAGTACGATTTGCCCAGGCGACTTACTGCGATGCTTCTTCATGTCTCGTTTGCCTAGCATTTCTTCCATCGAATCCAGCATTGCCGGATTGCCACACAGCATTACCGTTGAAGTGTCTACGGTGCACTTCCAGCCGACGGATTTTTCGATTTGCCCGTCCTCAAACAAATTTGGAATTCGACCGTGCAAACAACCGTCAGCTTCCTCGCGAGTCAGCGATTGAACAAACTTAAACCGCTGCGGAAACTTTTTCTGAAACCAGTCAAGTTCCTCGGTATATGCCAGATCCCGATGGTGCCGTACACCGTGCACCAACACGATTTTTTCATAGCTCTCCCACGCCTGATCCGTTCGCAACATCGCAATGTAAGGAGCCAACCCCGTTCCGGTGGCGATCAACCACAACGCGTCTGCATCAGGGGCTTTGTTGAGCGTAAACCTACCGGCGCCAGCATCGGAGACTTCGACCGTATCGCCTTCTTCTAACGCCCACAACTTCGGTGTCAATTGACCGTCGGGAACCAGCACAATAAAAAACTCTAGCTCCGGGCCAAACGGCGATGCCACTGAGTACGGCCGATTGATTCGTTGCGGCTGATCTGGTTTGTCGGGATTGGCCTCGCCCGGCAAGGCCAAGTGCAAAAACTGGCCGGGCACAAATGGCTTTACTCCATCGATTTTGACGGAAATCGTAAACAGCCCCTCGGTCCAGACCTGTTTCTTGGTAATTTTACCTGTCGTCCAAT
Organism: uncultured Pirellulaceae bacterium; assembly: GCA_964555525.1. GTDB lineage: Bacteria > Planctomycetota > Planctomycetia > Pirellulales > Pirellulaceae > Mariniblastus. The sequence continues at coordinate 12 of CAZKTR010001104.1, read as the reverse complement.
TCGGCATCTGAA
>CAZKTR010001103.1:0-1099 GCA_964555525.1 uncultured Pirellulaceae bacterium | reverse complement strand
CCGCCTGAAGCTGCGACAGAGGAAACGAATCATTGCCTCGTTCGGAAAACACCTTAATACGTTGAGCAATCGATTCGTCGTCGGTCACCACCGCACCGCCTCGCCCCGCCGACAGCAATTTACTTCCGCCAAAGCTGAACACACCAACATCCCCCAACGTTCCTAACGGTCGGTCGCCTAAAGATCCACCTGGACTTTGACAAGCATCTTCAACGATCTTGATCGTGTTTGCAGCAGCATCCGCGATCGATTTGATTTTTGGAATGTCGGCGATTTGACCATGTAGATGTGAAACCAAAATCGCTTTCGTTTTGTCTGAAATCGCAGCCGCAATATCGTTTGGCTCAACCACCCAGCCACCGGACTGAACATCCACCAACACCGGCGTCGCTCCGATGGCCTCGATCGCTCGAAAGTTCCCGGGAAAATCGTACGCCGCCAACACGACCTCGTCGTCCGCACAAACGCCTGCCCCTCGCAACGCCAACTCAACCGCGATCGTCCCGCTGCAACACAACACCACATGGTCCACGGATAGCAGCTGCTGCAAATCGGCAATCAACTGCGACGTGTACTTGCCGTGGTACGCTCCCCAATCGCCGTCTTCGATCGACGCCAACACGGATTCGCGAACCTGATCGCTGGCCATGGGCCACTGGAAAGATAAATGCTTCAACATGTGCTCTTTATAACTAAAACTCCACCGCAAGTCGCCGGCGGGGCTGACATTTTTTACGCGGTGCGTTCGTAGTCCCGCCTTCAGGCGGAACCCGTAGCCGGAGTCACCAGACTTCGGGATGCGGCACAGTAAGGCCCCTGAACTCTGGCGAGCCCAGCTACGACGCCTTTCATTGCCGCCTTTGGCTCAGCGACATGACTGGCCGTTCAGCGATAGTATTACAAGCTCGTCGGCGATAGAATAAGAATCCGCACAGCAACCATTCCACCTTACACTAGATCTTTGCAGAGCACCCCATGAAGCCGATTCGTTTTTTGATGGTAGGTGGTTTTTTAGGCGCAGGAAAAACGACTACCATCGGTAAACTCGCCGCCCACTACGTCGCCGCGGGCAAAAACGTGGCCTTGGTCACCAACGACC
>CAZKTR010001102.1:0-1099 GCA_964555525.1 uncultured Pirellulaceae bacterium | reverse complement strand
GAGAATGGAGTTTCTCTGCTCGATCTTCGCGGTTGACTTGTTGACCTACACAGTGCTGTCGAATCACTGTCACCTCATCCTGCGCAGTCGTCCGGACTTGGTTTGCAGTTGGACCGATTGGGAAGTTGCAAACCGCTGGTGGCGTTTGTGTCCGCAGCGAAAAGACGATTCCAACGTTGCCGCCGAACCAACTGACGAGGAAATCAATATGCTCACCTCCGACGCGGCGAAAATGAAAGAACTTCGCCAGCGACTCTCGGACATCAGCTGGTGGGTAAAAATGCTCTCTCAAAAGATAGCTAAACGAGCCAATCAAGAAGACGGCTGCACCGGTCATTTTTGGGAAGGTCGCTTCAAATCTCAAGCTCTCTTGGACGAAGCAGCAATCCTGGCTTGTGCGGCTTACGTGGATCTCAATCCGATTCGAGCAGCGATCGCGCAGACGCCAGAGACCTCAGATTTCACCGGTGTCAAAGATCGGATTGACGATACACAGGCAATTAGCAACAAAAACAAAACTCCAGCAAAGCTTCATCAATACGAGCGTACCGAAACAGGTCAGCGCAGCGGATGGATGAGCCCGTTGCAGATCGACGAGCTCCGTGACCCCATTGGCCCAGACCCAAGTGACCGGCGTCGAGCCAGCAAGAAGGGTTTTCTGAATGTGTCGCTATACGATTACTTGGAATTGATTGACTGGACCGGGCGGCAGTTGGTCGCTGGGAAATCCGGAGTGATTCCAGATTCTCTGGCTCCAATTTTACAGCGGCTGGGGATTGTCAAACGTACTTGGTGCGATTTGGTGAGGGACTTTGGCCAACTGTTTCGTCGAGCCGTCGGCGGCCCATCGACGTTGGCCGATGAAGCTCAACTGCGCAAGCAAGCGTATCTTCAGGCTCCCGGTCGAGCCTGTTTTGCATCGGACGGTTAGCCCGATCAATTTCCGGCTAACCTTCGAGTGTTTTCTAACCGATGATTCTATCGGTTCGGTTTCCCTTGCACCTTGGCAGGCTGATCACGAGCTGCCTTGCTTGGCTTTCAATGATTGGCTGAACTTCTGACGCATTAACGTGCCCAGAGCGTCTTACGCTGGGCCAAG
>CAZKTR010001101.1:0-1100 GCA_964555525.1 uncultured Pirellulaceae bacterium | reverse complement strand
TACACAGCCACAGTAAAGTCCTCAGCAACATGCCCTACATGAGAGTACTTCCACAGCTCCTCCAGCAGCGTTGCAACGTCGCGCAGGTTCCCAACAGCCATCGCATCGTCAATCGCTGCCAAGTGCACATCCAGAGTATGGGCAGTCTGCCCCGCTGACCCCACCCGCACAGAGGCCCATTCACTCACCTTCAACGCGCTCACCGACCGCGCTAGAAGCGTGGACAGCAGGCCTGGGTGGGCCTCGTTATGCAGGGTCGCCTTGATCTGAACACTGCGTCTCACAGCGGGCCACCGGGACTGCAGCTCCTGAACACTGGCAACCTTACCCGTGCCACAAGCTGACAAGCTCTTCTTGACGCACGCCACAAAGGTGTCTGAGCCAGGGACGCCGTCCAGCACCTGCACCATCTCGTTTGCGGCGCAGCCCTGCTTGAGGGCGAGGTGCAGGCTGCCCGCGGCTCCCGCCAGCACATACGACAGCTGGCACTGCGCCACCTCTGACTTGCGGCTATCCAGCGACGTCTGCAGGGCCTTCAAACTCACTCCCAGCTGCACAATACACACCCCACCTTACTCCCCGTCCTCCCGGGAGCGCAGTTTTCTTGCTTCACATGCATGCATCCACCCCACCCTCACAGTGGGGCAGGAAAAATCGAGACAACCACGCACCGCAGCGCAGCGTACAATGCATGTCCGCCTCCGCGCATGAGGGCAGCCCACAGGACAAGGCATCGCGGCCGCCGGCCCAAAAAAGGAACACTCGAATCGCTATCGGGGCAAGCCAGCCATGTGATTCTTACAACCGAAACGAAGGTGAAGGGGGAAACCCTCAAAATCACAAACAACAGCATAGGACTAGAGATATCCACGCTCACTTGAACGGCACAACAGCACCATCACGAAAGTCTTCCCCAGCAACCAGCCATGTAGATCTTTTACACCCGAATAGGAAGTAACAGGGGAAATCCCCAAAGCACAATCAAGAATTGCACAGAAAACAACCCCACTCGCTCGAATGGCACAACCAGCCATGTACAGTTCAAAAAGAAAACAGCGCGGCACAAAAGAAAGCACCTGCGCCAGCTTGTGGTACTGCTC
>CAZKTR010001100.1:0-1102 GCA_964555525.1 uncultured Pirellulaceae bacterium | reverse complement strand
GGCAGCTTATCGAGGTTGTTAATTCGCGCTAGCTTCCAACACGGTTCCCGAGGTTGAGAAACTTGCAGACGACAGCTACCAATCTGAAAAACGTCGCCAATGCAAACATCGCGTTCGGTCTGATTTTGGATCGTTAAGTTTTCTCCCCAACAACCCGCCTTGACCGACCACTCTGGAAACTCTTTCTGCCAATCTGCAAAGTGATCGCCGCTATAGCCATGCACCGCTTTATCGACACCACCATGATGAACCGGATCCGCTTGCTGGTCACCGACTAAACCGTTCGGCTGAACTTCAACCGGCCCGTCGACGGTGGCTTTTTCGATCGCTGACTGCCAAGTCTTTCCGGTTGGATCCGTGTAGCTGCGGATTTTCCCGACTTGGATAGATTGAACAATAGCTGGCATGACAAACAGAACCGATCCGATGGGGGTGCAGTCGCGGGAGAGAAAAGCTAAATTTAACCGGCTCGACCAGACGATGTCGAGAGGCAACCAGCGTCTGCTGCCGAGCCTCGGTGACTTTTGTTAGATAACTACCAAACCCTTTTCATCATGCCTACCGAAACTCGCACCGTAGCCCCTGGGCCAACCGATCGCAGTGTTGTCACCGCCGACGGCCAAACCTTGCAAGTCCCTGCTGGCTGGGAATTGTTACCTCCGGGCGACGCCGGAGTGACTCGTCGAGTCAAATCGCGGGGGCCGTCATGGACAGTCAAAGAAAAGAAGGGCCGTCGAACGTTCTCGCGCGGCGTGTGGGCACCGCAGGATCGCATCGCAACGGTCAAACAAGAATTCGAAGCCGAACGCGGCACCGAAGCCTACGCCAAACGCCGCGCTGCTGACGCCAAGCGACGCGACAAGAAACAAGCGCAGTACGTCGAAGATTTCCAAGCGGCGGTGTTTGAGTTCTTGGCGTTCGATCACCACTACGAATCACTCGCTCATGATCTGGCCATGGCCGTCAGTCAGCACGCTACCCCCGTTGGCAGTGGCACCGTCGCTCGAACCCAGCGGATTCCGATTCAGCAGCGCGCCGAATCGGCGGTGATCGCGTGGATGCGTCACCAGACGACCGCTTACGACAACATGAAAATCGCTCG
>CAZKTR010001099.1:0-1103 GCA_964555525.1 uncultured Pirellulaceae bacterium | reverse complement strand
GAACAGCAGAATCTTTAGCAGAGGCCATTGAGAATGCTGGTTTATCAATTGACTTCACCGGCATTATTTGTGAAAAAACCTTGCCCCTGTTTCAGGACAGCAAGGCACTCTCGGCGGTGAGGCAATTAGATCTTCTCTTCGATTTAGAAACAGAATGGGACGACTTGGCAGATGGTTATGTGACTGACGTTGATTTGGATTTCAAACTGAACCTCCAAAAGATAAGGGGATTGTCAGTCGTACTTCAGTCGGAGATAGACCAAGCAAAACAGTTGGGAATCTTTTCCCCAATGAAACGCTTGGAGTACCTTGAAATAGACGGAATCGATCAAAAAGGCGCTGTCTACCTAAGTTCAATCGTTGAGGATTTTCCCGCTTTAAAGAAGCTCGACCTAAGTTTTGGATTTAATTTCGCAAGGGATGATAAAACCGATGCTTTCAAGGATTTCATCGACCCAGATTTTAAAGTGAAACTTCCCGAAGCGGACAAAGCCACGATAACGATTTCACTTCAATCGGACATTGATCAGCGAAAACAGCTGCGAGTATTTTCGTCATTGAAACACGTGGATCAGCTCAAGATCATTGGTCTCAACCAAACCGGCATTGCGTACCTCGATTCAGTCGAGAATAAATTCCCCACCGCGAAGCAACTCGAAGTAAGTTTTGATTTCTTTTCTGACTTAGACAATCCAATTCTCGCCAACCGCTACAAAACCGATCTAGATTTTGAACGGTTCTTTCCGGGAACCGAGGATCTCAAGATTTGGCTTCGAACGCAACTCGATCAAGAAAAACAGCTCAGAATGTTCGGGACCATGAAACACCTGAAGCGTCTTGAGATTCGCGGACTCAATCGGGCAGGTGCCACCTACCTTAACTCGATCGCTAAGTATTTACCGCATGGCATCTTGGTAGAGGTAGGTTTTGAATCTGACGAGGAAAGAATTGACCTATTGGCCCCGATAAAAGAGACCGAGAAGCCATTCTTTCCATAAGATTCTTGGTCTAGGTTTTCATTTTCGGCCTCAAAGATTTGACCGCCATGGCAACGTAGGCCATGGTGGGACAGTTGCTTCAGTGTCCACACACACGTAATTATG
>CAZKTR010001098.1:0-1104 GCA_964555525.1 uncultured Pirellulaceae bacterium | reverse complement strand
ATAAGCTGGGAATTGAAATCGTTGACGCAGAAGCGGAAGACAAAGCTCCGGCACCCGTCGTGGTTTCCAACGCCGCAACGCGCGACTTCTCGCAAACCCTCGGCAAGACCCCACGGCCCAGCGACGACCCAATTCGCATGTACTTGAGCCAGATGTCGGTTATCCCCTTGCTCAACCGGGATGAAGAAGTTGCGTTGGCCAAGAAGATCGAAATCGCTCGTAAGCGTTATCGACGAGCGGTGCTCAGTTGTAACTACGCGCTTTCGGCCACCATCGAAGTTCTACGTCGTGTTTACATGGGCGAACTTCCATTCGACCGCACGATTAAGGTTTCATTGACCGAGAACTTGACCAAAGAACAGGTTCTCGCTCGGATGCCTCACCATTTTCCAACCATCGACAAACTGCAACGAGCCAACGCAAAAGACTTTGTAAAGCTGGTCAGCAAAAGCGTCTCCAAGAGTGAAAAAGCCGCTGCTCGTGTACGCTTCATGCGGCGTCGAGCCAAGTTGGTGATTTTGGTCGAAGAGCTAAGTCTGCGGTCGCGGCGGATCAGCCCCATGATCAAACAAATCGCAAGCATTGCCGAACGCATGAAGTTTATCCGCGAACAAATGAAAGCCACCGGCGAAACGGCTCCGACTCCGGGCCAACGCCAACGCCTGAAAGAAGAGTTGGCTCGACTGGTAATCCAATGCCAGGCAAGCCCCGACGGACTGACAAAAAAAGCTGCCGATTGCAAAAGGTACTTTGCAGAATTCGAATCCACTAAATCGCAGCTTTCCAGTTGTAACTTGCGTTTGGTCGTTTCGATTGCCAAAAAGTATCGCAACCGAGGTTTAAACTTTTTGGATTTGATCCAAGAAGGCAACACCGGCCTGATGCGAGCGGTAGACAAGTACGAGTATCGCCGCGGGTTTAAGTTTTCAACTTATGCGACTTGGTGGATCCGCCAAGCGATTACTCGTGCGATCGCCGATCAAGCTCGTACGATCCGAATTCCGGTTCACATGATCGACGTACTGCAACGCTTGCGAAACATCGAAAAGCAATTGCGTCAAGAAACTCGCATGACCCCATCGACCGAACAGATCGCTGCTCGGG
>CAZKTR010001097.1:0-1104 GCA_964555525.1 uncultured Pirellulaceae bacterium | reverse complement strand
CACCTTCTGCCATACCGGCACACAGACGATGGTTCGCAACCTGACCGCCGCTGAAATTCTCGGCCAAATGATGCTCGCCCGCCACGAGATGGGCGATTTCGAAGGCCAAGACTTTGACCCAACCGACGTGATCGCGCCGACCAGCGGACGGCGAGTCTCCAATGTAGTGATGATGGGGATGGGCGAACCGCTGTTCAACTTTGAAAACGTCAAGCAGGCGTTGCTAATCGCGTTGGACGAATCCGGCCTCAATTTTTCTCGCCGCCGAATTACGCTGTCGACATCAGGAGTGGTGCCGGAGATCTATCGTACCGGCGATGAAATCCGAGTCATGTTGGCGATTTCGTTGCATGCAACTCGCGACGAATTGCGCGACGTGTTGGTCCCGATCAATCGCAAGTACCCACTTGAGAAGCTGATCGAAGCTTGCCATGACTACCCTGAAAAATCGCCATCGCGGCGGATTACTTTTGAGTACGTGATGCTCAAGGGGGTAAACGACTCGCTGGCTGACGCGGCCGAGCTGGTTGATTTACTGGAAGGTATTCCAGCAAAGATTAACTTGATCCCGTTTAACCCTTGGCCGGGGTCGGAGTACGAATGCTCGAGTCGCAAGGTGATCGAGCGGTTTTCTAATTACTTGGAAGAGTATGGTCTGCCGGCGCCGATTCGCACGCCTCGCGGTCGAGACATTTTGGCTGCCTGCGGGCAACTGAAATCCGAGTCAAAAAAGACTGTCGTGAAGCTCAAGTAGCCGATGGGGTAAGTAGCTACGCTCGCCAGAGCGTGGAAGTCATTGCCCGCCGCCACCCGCACTGCTCGTTCCAAGGCTCTGCCTTGGAACGCACTGCCCCTTTGGCTCTGCCATAGTCCGCGTAGCTACGCTCGCCAGAGACTGTCGCTTTATTAGTCGTTTTGGCTCTTGATGCGGTTGCACTACAGCAAGGTTCAAAGCCGAAAGCCCTAAGAAACTAGGGTCACGCCCGTGAGCCGTTCGCGTTAGCGTCGGGCATCAACAGAGTGCCACTTGACCTAGCACCTGGAACCAAGAAACCAGTCTCTAGGGACACCCACAAACCGGAAGCCATTCCACCCAGCTTAACA
>CAZKTR010001096.1:0-1105 GCA_964555525.1 uncultured Pirellulaceae bacterium | reverse complement strand
TGATCGGTGATTGGGTGGGCGTGGATGCCACGCGAATTGTGGTGACTGCCGGTGGCGATGATTCGATTGACCGCATCGTTGGCAACTTGGTGTCCGAAACGCGTAACAAAGTCGTCACGCATGCTCCGTCGTTTGAAATGGTTTCGATCTACACCGATAACTATGGCGGTTCGCTGGACGTCGAGCCTTGGTTGGAGGGAGATTTTCCAGTTGACCCATTGATCGCTCGAATTGATGCCTCGACGGCGTTGGTGGTGGTGACGACACCTAACAATCCAACCGGAGCGATGGTTTCGCTGGATGATATTTTCAAAGTCAACCAAGCGGCCAAAAAGCACGGCGCAAAATTATTGGTCGATCACGCGTATGTTGAGTTTGCGGACGAGGATCCGTCGGCACAACTGACGGCTGATGAAAACATCATGATCGTGCGGACCTTTTCCAAAGCGTGGGGGTTGGCGGGATTGCGAGTTGGGTTTTTGATTGCGCCCGATGCCGAGTTTGCGACTGCGATTCGAAACGCGTCGGGCCCCTACCCTGTTAGCGCGGTTTCGCTAGAGACTGCTCGGACGGCCCTTGAGCAATTTAAACCCGCGATGGTCGAAGGTGTGAATCGAATTAAAACGATTCGTGGGTTGATGTTCGATTTGTTGACGGCTTGTGGTGGTCGTCCGTTGCCCTCGGGTGGAAATTATTTGTTAACCGAATTTTCCGATGCCAATGCGGTGTGGGATGGTTTGGCGGCAAAAGGCATCGGCGTTCGCAAGTTCGCTGGTAAACCTGTGTTGGTTAATTTTTTAAGGATCACTTGCCCAGCGACGGTCGGTGACTATCTGCGGTTGGCTAAAGCGTTTTGTGATATTTGCGATACTGATTTTGAAACACATCAAGCGGCAGCAGGTGTTGCGTTTGCGCCCGAATTGGTGGCCGACCAAATGACTCCTGAAGCGAGCGAACTTGTGGCCGCTTCGGTGGACCGCCCTGACGCTGAGACAAGTCGGCAGGCTACGATCAAACGAGACACGAAAGAAACTAAAATTGATTTGCAGCTGAACCTCGACGGCAACGCGAAAGTTGAGATCTCAACGGGCATCGGGTTTTTGGA
>CAZKTR010001095.1:0-1105 GCA_964555525.1 uncultured Pirellulaceae bacterium | reverse complement strand
AGGCTTCTGATAAGCCACCCGAAAAGTCAGACGGCGGGGATTCCAAGGATAGCCCCAAGTCAGTTATTGACGATCCCTCCAAGAAGTCACCCAAGTCTGAGGACGGCGAAAAGACCGAGCCGGATGATGATGAATCTAAGGTTCCATCAATTTCGATGAAAGAATCGTCGATGGATGTTGAGGACGATTCGAAGGAGGAGGAAGAAGATCAGGACCAAGAGGCGAAGCCAGCGTCCAAGTCAAAGTTAACTTTGCCATCGGTAACGCTCAACGATCCGGAGAAAAAGGAAGCGGGTGCCTGTCCTGCGGGGCAGAAAATGGACGATGCCGTGGATGAGCAGGAAGAATTATTGGCTGAGTTTGAAGCGGTGATGGATGAGCTGCAGGAGCTAATTTCCAATCTCGAAGGCAGCACTTTCGTGAAGCGGCTGAAAGCGATGTCGCGTCGCGAGTTGGTGATGGCCAGAGATGTCAACGATACGACATTGAAGGGTTTTGGATCCGATCGGAAAAAGCTGAAGGCTGCGACCGTTGCTCGGGCAAAGCTATTGGCCAAACGCCAACGTGCTCATGAATCCACGCTTCAGACAATTGAAGACGATTTAGAAGCCTATTCAAACCGAGTTCAACAGGGGAAGTTCAGGACGGTACTTGCGGAGATGCGAGATCTTGACGCGGTAAAGCAAACCGGTGTCGTTGCCGAGCGAATTGTGGCGAACGAACCAGGGACTTCGATTGTTCAAGCTGAATTCCTAGCCGATACGTTTGATCGGTGGGCTGAACAACTCGTGGGGCCTGGCTGAGCTGGCGGGTCCTGACAGGGATCCAAAGGTGGTAGTTTGCCACCCTCGATTGTTTTAAAAGTTATGAAAATCCTTACCGAAGAAATGGCGCTTAGAGACCAAACCCGCGCTTTCCATCAAGCGAAAGCTCAACTTGAAAAAGAAGTGGCGAAAACTCAAAACGATGAACTGTCGGCCACGCAAGATGACCTTGCCAATCGAACTGACGATGTCATCGAACAGATTCGCGACTTGCCTGACGGCGAGCAAAGTTTTGGAAAAGAGATTAAGCAATTGACTAATGCGTCTTTCGCAATGGGGGA
>CAZKTR010001094.1:0-1107 GCA_964555525.1 uncultured Pirellulaceae bacterium | reverse complement strand
GGACCAGGCACTTCGATGGTTGAATTGGTCGCTTCCATTATGTCGATCCAAAATCAACACGTTCCGCCCACGTTAAACTGCCAAACAATTGCGTCTGACTGCCCAATCAACGTGCTCAATAGTGACTCACCCGCGTTGACAAAAATCAACAACGTGTTGAAATCAAGCTACTCAGCAACCGGCCAAATTGCCACCGTGGTTCTCCAAAAGTAAGCCGTTCCATCGCCGTTTGCAAAGCCACTATGTAAATCCAGTTTTCGACGCAAATACTTCAAATATTTCCAGCAACTCAGCGAACTGTCAAATATATGAACATCGTAATCTTGGGTGCAGGCAACGTTGGAAAAACCATTGCTGAAATGCTCTGCCAGCACGAACACGCTGTCACGGTAATCGACAAAGACCCAGACGTGGTTCGGCGAGTCAACGAAGAACTCGACGTTCGAGGAATCTTAGGTTCGGCCAGTCAGTCGAGCGTTTTATTTCAAGCGGGCATCATCAGTTCGGATGTTTGTTTGGCCGTCACAGGAAACGACGAAACCAACATCGTGGCCGCCAGTATGGCCAAATCCATGGGAGTTCGTCGCGCCATCTCGCGAATCTACGCACCGGTGTTCCGGGACCTAAGCACGTTTGACTATCAAGGTCACTTTAACATCGACCGAATGTTGTCACTCGAACATCTATGCGCGCTTGAACTTGCCAGAAGCATTCGCACGCCGGGTTCATTGGTGATCGAGCAGTTCACGCGTGGCGATTTGCAAGTCCAAGAACTTACGATTGGGCAAGCCGGCAAAATTACCAGTAGCAAAATTCGCGAGCTTGGGTTGCCATCAAACGTTCGAGTTGGCACGATCCAACGGGAACATCGGATGTGGATTGCATCGGCGGATGACCAATTTGAAATCGGTGATAAGGTAACTATCTTCTTCCGGCCCGAAGAGTTAAAAGTTGTTCGGACGCTGTTTAAAACCACCATCGAAAAACCTAGACGAGTCGTCATCGCTGGCGGAGGTGAAACGGGTTTGCACTTGGCGAAAATTCTTGAACGAGAACGGTTTAAGGTGATGGTCGTGGAACCAGACACCGATCGTTGTCAAGTTTTGG
>CAZKTR010001093.1:0-1112 GCA_964555525.1 uncultured Pirellulaceae bacterium | reverse complement strand
ATTCACGCTAACAACTTGGAAAGTTGAGCGACATTCGGTTCTTCGAACCAAAGCCCCGAACGGTTACAATAAAAGCTTGCCGCGGAAGCAAGTGCATTTCCAGGAAAATTGACCGATGCACTCGCTCGCGCGTCGATCTTGTAGACCAGTGGTCAAAAGGCAAGTCCGCTTCTAAACAGGAATGCGTCCTCGACATCCAGTGCATTGTTAGGCCTTGACCGGTACACGATCTCTCGATCAAAAACGTAGCCCACTTCCAGAAAGCCTGTGACTCGTCGCGGTCCCATCCATTCGAAACCAAGGAAGGACCGGACATCGTTGATGTCGGCTTGATCAGGCGTGCCATCGCGGCGATCAATCGCCCAACTACCGCCGCCATATTCAGCTCCCACATAACTCCAAACTTCGAAATCGCCGAGGTTGGGAAGACGATGGGCAAGCTTGGTGCGAGGGAAGTAAAGGTCCCAGCGGATATTTGGGTTCGGTGACATGAAAACACCAAAAGCGGGTAAGAGTTTGCGATCGACGCGGTCGAGGTATTCAACTCCCAATTTTCCGATCGTGTATTCGTTGACTCGACTCCAGCCTACGAGCTTCCCGGTCACACGGATGCCGTCGGAGCTCGTATTGTCATAGTCGCTATAAAAACCAACGGTCAAGTTGTTTTCGAAACCAGCATTTCTGGCAGGGTTGGTAGTGTGGTCAAAAGATAGATAAATACTATTCAGGCGCGAGGGTAGGTCAAAATCTGGATCAACGGTTGAATCCGGGCCATCAATCCAATGAAAAATGTAGCCGGGGCTAATTCGCAGGGGTTGGGTAGATCCAAGAAAGTTTGGCAACGTCAGCGTCGTGGCGAGTTCAAGGTCGTTCATGTTTAACTGGTTATCGCTGTTGCCAACAATCCATGTTTGCCGAGCTCTGGGCCGTTCAAGTACCCGAGGCAAAAAGTTGTTTTGGAAATTCGCCCAAAGTTGCTTCGGGTAAGTCCAGTCGATTGTTGGCAACCAATTGCTGCCAGTACCTTCGTACGGCCAGCGGGTGGGCGCGACCGGTCGGAATGGCTGTTGGGTGTAGGCTTGCGGGCGAAACGGGGGTGCCTGGAAACCGGG
>CAZKTR010001092.1:0-1112 GCA_964555525.1 uncultured Pirellulaceae bacterium | reverse complement strand
GGTATTTACGAACGGCTTGTTGGTAAAGCGAAAGGGCTTCTCCCCATTGCTTTTGCGTTTCGAGCTCTGCTCCACGGCCGAGAATTTCTTGGGCCGTTTGAACGTCAGTGGTTTCAGCTTGAGCAAAGAGTGTTGTCGAGGCAAGGCATAACGTAACGCACACGACTACCATGTTGGTGATAGTGCGACGAGCCAAGGGAAAGAAAGAGTGGTGAACCTGGAGGTCCATGCAGCGATTGATATCCATACTTTGTGTTGCCATCCTTCGGAGGTGACTCAAGCAACTTACAGCTGGCTACAAAATTTGGGAGCGAAGCCAAAAGTAATTGTCGAGTCAATCAGGAACCGGCCCTGTACGCAAATGGAGCGCGTACAAAATAGACCGATAGAAAATAGATCATGGTTTGACCGCAGTCAAAAAAATTGAAACAACTTTTGACCGCTTGATCCGCACAATCCGTTAAGATGATGATCGCCGCGCTGGTGACAACGCTTGGTTAAACTTGACGGGCATCGGGACTGTGTGGTGCATCCTTGGCAGGTGTGTTACGCAAGCCAGAGTCTTTGGTTCGCAAGAAATTAAAAACCGAATGATTGATAGGGTTTAACAGGCTGGAGGTAGGGGAGGCTGGAGACTGGAGGCGTGTCTCTCGTTCCAAGGCTCTGCCTTGGAACGCACTGTCTTCGCGGCTCTGCCGCATCCAGCCTCAGAAGCGGCACGGAGCCGCACACTCAAGGTCTAGCGAATTACTGCCGTAGCTGGGCTCGCCAGAGTTCAGGAGCCTTAGGTGGACCACGTGAAAATTCAAAGTGTTTTGTCCCTCACCCCCCAACCCCCTCTCCCTAAAAATTCGGAGTGAGTTTGATCCGAGTGCAGAGCGGTATCGTCCGAATTTTCAGGGAGAGGGGGAGCCAGTATGGTCAGTGTGGTCGCATTCCGTCGTAGCTGGGCTCGCCAGAGTTCAGGGGCCTTATGTTAGCCGTTTTGGCGCTAGCCACGGTTTATGAGCAATGAAACCGTGGCTAGCGCCAAAACGGCTCATAACGCCACCTAAATCAGCGCATAAAAAAACGCCCCGTTGATGGGGCGTTACCGGGTTTTGAATTATCAG
>CAZKTR010001091.1:0-1114 GCA_964555525.1 uncultured Pirellulaceae bacterium | reverse complement strand
CGTCGGCACTTCCAAAGTACGGCATGTCCAGCGTACCGTAGATCAACATCGCTCCAGTGCCAATAACCACGATCAACGAACTGATGACTCGTTTAGGTGTTGGGACCTTGGTTTCAAAATCCATGTTTGAAATCGAGCCCAATTTCTTCGAACATCGCGGCACCAGTGATAACGTGGCCAACATCAAAATCGTCGACACGCCAGCACCGACCGCGGCTTCAGTGAACGCCACGTCTGGGGCGTCCAGAATCAGCATCCAACTGGCACCTAAGAAACTATAGATGCCGGTAAACATAACCGCCGCCCACAAATTGCGAATAACCGCAACCGTGATCGCTGTTGCTAACAACAGGGCGAGAATCGGGATGACAATGAATTCCATCATGGAAGGTTTATGGCCCGGTAAAGGGCAAAGGCGTTATTCGTTAAGGGCTAAAACAGTTAATCATTTTCGTTTGAAAAAGGTGTAGCCGAATCTAACTCCGGTTGCATTCCTTGAGCTAGCGCCGACTTTGCCAGAGCATGACAAGCCGTTGGGCTGGTGATGATCAAAAAGAAAATAATCATGAACAGCTTGACCGTCACGAGGCTCAAACCGCCCTGCAACATCAATCCGCCAACAATCAATCCGGCTCCTAGGGTGTCTGTGATTCCTCCGGCGTGCATTCGCGAGAAAAATTCCGGCAAGCGAATGATGCCGAAGCCACCGATCATTGAAAACACGGCGCCCGAGATCAGTAGCAGCCAAGTCAAAATATCGATCACGATATCCACTAGCGGCCTCCCGAAGTTGATTTTGATTGTGACGTGTCATCAAAATCTGCGAACCCACCGAACTGCGAAAACCGCAGCAGCGCGACCATGCCGATGAAATTCATCAAGCTATACAAGAGTGCCAAATCCAAAAAGTCCGTGCGCCCGATCGTGAAGCAAACCACGCAGATCAACAGTACAGTCTTCGTGCCGAACATATTCAGCGCCAGCACTCGATCAAACACCGTTGGCCCCGCCATCGCGCGAACCATCGCCAGTGACATGGTGATCAAAATCGCCACCGCAGTTACGATCAAAGCGTAGTGAATCCCCATCAAGCTTTGCCTTCCAACTTGCGAAT
>CAZKTR010001090.1:0-1118 GCA_964555525.1 uncultured Pirellulaceae bacterium | reverse complement strand
GTGCTCGGAGATCCGAAGCAACAAAGCTGATCAGTAAGAATGTGGCCGCCCAAGCAATTTGTTGAATTGACGAGTTCATTTTTTTCTTAGTTGGGGTAGTTTTGCGTAGCGGATGAGGCTACGAATCCTTGCGGTGGTGTCGAGCTTCAGGACTCATAGCCTTGTCCACTACGATTTAGTCTAATCAAAGAACCAAACAGAGGCTTGAGCGATTGTCAGGACTCTGCAGCGAGTCAATAATATACATGGTCGCAACCATGAAGAATCTTGCCGACTAAAAGACTCACCAAAAACGCGTTTGCAAAGGCTGCCCAAGGGACTACGTAATTCACATGCCTTTAGAAAAACTTAAGCTTAAGATAAGTGAATTCTCCTCACGAACAATCGGCCACTGCCATCGAGGAGGTGACGTAGGTTCGCAAGCAGTAGTGGCTACAATCCCTGCTGACTTGCAGGATCATAGCGTGAGTTTTTGTGGTGTTAAGGGATTTATGATTGACCAAGTCAGAGAGCTCTCGCGTCCCGGGAGCGCCCCCGTGACCATCGCCTGTGCCATGGTGGCCACGCTTGAGATCACCGATTCACCGGTTCACGTTCACTCGGAAACAACAGAAACCTATACGGTCCTGCAAGGTAAAGGCCAAATGGTACTTGGGGATCAAGTGGTCGATGTAAAGGAAGGCATGGTCGTGGTTATCCCGCCGGGGATTGAACACGGTCTAATGAGCACGATAGACACTCCGGTCAAAGTGCTGATGACTTTTAGTCCGGGGTTGGCCCCCAAAGAACACGAAGCCTACCGTGACGAAGCGTCATGCGGCATCACCACCAAACAATGGATCCAACAGAAACAGTCATGAAAGCCTCTCCATGAAACTTATTGTTTTTCTATTTATCGCCCTTAGTATCCCAGCGTGTGGTTGCGCCGCCCCTCAGAGCCAGCAGAAGACTGCTCCAGCTGTAGAAACCGAATCAAACGTTAAAGAATCAAACGTTAAAGCTTCTATCACGTTGGAATCGAAAGACGATCGGATCGCGGTCAAGTTCGGTGACGAACTTTTTACGCAGTACATCTTTAAGGGCTATGAAAAGCCGATTCTGTATCCCGTCATGGCTCC
>CAZKTR010001089.1:0-1119 GCA_964555525.1 uncultured Pirellulaceae bacterium | reverse complement strand
ACATTTTGATCACGATGGTTTGTGCGGCCATGTTCTTGGGCGTCAAAGCGATCGAGTACAGTCACAAATGGGACATGGGAATTTTCCCAGGCAAGGCGTTTAATCTTGATTACGTTCATCCTGATCCGGTAATGCTCGGTAGCATTGGGGTCTCCAAGTATTTGGTTTATATCAGCATCATCCCGGCGGTATTGCTGATCTTATTCGCTGTCGCCAGTGCCGTCGGAATGTTGACCAAGAAGGCCGCGTTTTCAAAGTTGATGCTGGGACTGGCCATCACCGTTGGTGGTTATTTCTTAGGGGCGGTGGCGGGTTATGCCTACCAAGCGACCAAGAGCCATGGCGACGACAGCCATGCTGCGGCGAGCGTTGAACCCGGCAGCGAAAACATCCACTTGGTATCGATGACCATCGAAGAGGAAGAGAAAGCTGATGCTGACCACGATCAACACGGTCACGATAAAGACGATCATGGTCACGAAGAAGGCGACCACGGCCACGGTGCCGAAGGGGGCCACGGCCACGACGGTCACGGCCACGATCATGTGCCGGTCTACGACAAGCATCACCCAGATCCAGATTCATTGAGCGACGATGTTCGAATTTTCTTCAGTATTTATTACTGCATGACGGGTTTGCACGCGATTCACATCATCGCGGGCATCATCGCGTTGGCGTGGGTCTACTGGCGTTGTCTGCTAGGTCACTGGCGTAAAGACTACTTCGGTCCGGTTGACTACGTTGGCCTGTACTGGCACTTGGTTGACTTGATTTGGATTTACCTGTTCCCTTTGTTGTATTTGATTGACTAAGACAAGTTGATAGTTCCGGCTGAAAACGGACCACGAACCATTTTGAAAAGATAAGATTTGAGCTAAACATGGCTGACCAACACAACGACTTGCCACGATTTAATCACCCCGCATCAACCAAGCTTTTGTTTGTTGTATTCGGTTCATTAATCGCTTTGACTATCCTGACGGTTGTTACATCGGCAGTTTGGCCTTACTCAAACCTGCCACCTGACTTGGCGTTTCCAGTGGCGATGATCATCGCAACCGTAAAAGCGTTTTTGGTCTGTGCGTTTTTTATGCACATGTGGTGGGACAAGAAGTTCAA
>CAZKTR010001088.1:0-1120 GCA_964555525.1 uncultured Pirellulaceae bacterium | reverse complement strand
TCGAGTTTGAGTAGAGCCGTCGTAGCTGGGCTCGCCAGAGTTCAGGGGCCTTACTGTGTCGCATCCCGAAGCCTGGCGACTCCGGCTACGGATTTCGCCTAACTGCGAAAAGACCGTCCAGAAAAAAGAAATTGAATTCGTGGCCGATAACACAAGCCAAACCAATTCGATCGGCCCAGCTGATCTCGAGTCACTGTTGCAAGGTGCGTTTCTTGCCAACGTGATCCATTTCCGTGAAACGGATTCAACGAACACGCGTGCGATTGAATTGTTGGCTGCTAGAGATTCGGTGACGACGCCTTGCTTGGTGTATGCAGAATCGCAATTTGCAGGGCGGGGCAGGGGAGCCAATCAATGGTGGTCGACCGGTGGTAGTCTGACATTTTCTTTGATTGTCGACTTGAAACGGATTGGGCTTTCGGTTGATCAGATCCCGTTACTACCGTTGTTGACTGGAATGGCTATCCTTCGGACCGGAGCGGCGATGTTGCCGGGAGCTGATTTTAAACTCAAATGGCCCAACGACGTCTTTTTGGTTGGCCGAAAGCTGGCCGGTGTGCTGATCGAGGTGCCCTCGCAAGCGGACGCTCATGCGGTGATCGGTGTTGGTTTGAATGTGAACAACTCGTTCGCCAACGCTCCCGAAGAATTGTCCTTTACTGGCATTTCGTTGTCTGATCAACGGGATGCCAAGCTCAGCCGGATCGAAGTCCTGCGGACATTGCTTGAACAGTTCGAGGTTTTGTTAAACTCGTTGGCGGCTGGTGAGGGAGTGTTTGATCATTGGTCTGATTGCTGTTTGTTAACGGGTAAGCAAGTGACATTGCAAGCGGGGGCGAAACGCGTTGTGGGACGTTGTCATGGAATTGACGTTAGCGGAGCGTTGTTGCTTGAAACCAAAACCGGCATGCAACGGTTCTTCGGTGGGGTGGTCGAGTCTTGGGGGACGTAGCTGGGCTCGACATAGTTCAGGGGCCTTGGCAATTCGCTCGAAGTCTGGCGACACCGGCTACGTCCCCCCTGTTCTGAGAGGGGTCGGTGGATAGAATATTTGTATAAGATCCTTGTTTGAATTGATTCTAGGAAGAACCCGTGTCACTGTTGGATAGCTTTGCTCATA
>CAZKTR010001087.1:0-1122 GCA_964555525.1 uncultured Pirellulaceae bacterium | reverse complement strand
ACTTGAAACGTCGCGTCTTGGACCGCACAGAATTCGCCCGGACGTAACTGGCTACCGGTCCGCGCGGCACCGCCACCAGTGATTTCACGGCCTAGATCTTTCAGCCCGTACCACATCGATTGCTTCAGGTTGCGGCAATAGATCTTCCAAACGTTTTTGACGTCCAAGACCACATCAGGATTTCGAGGTTTTGAATTCATCGATTCTACGCTGTCATCCTTTCCACCAGCACAGGAATCGAAACTCGGTATACCACCAACCCGATCAACATCAGGGCTACTGACGCGATTCCGAAGGCAATGGCTGCTCCCGCATGTTCGGTCGAACCAATCAGCGCCCAATCACGAGCCAAAATCAACAGCGGGCTGGCGGGGTTGAGCCAATTCAGTAGTGATCCGGGGAAGCCTGTTAGTGGCATGTAAACCACCGGCGTAAGGATCATCCAAAACGGCGTTGCCAGACCGATGAACCGCCCGACATCTTGATACAGCGCGCCGATGGGCATCAAAATCAATCCCAGTCCCGCGCCAACGAACACTAACCCTAGTGCGGCGATCGGCATCAAGGCGATCGTCGCAGGCGGCACGAATTGAAACCACAAGCAGGCTGGTATCAACAGCAACGATCGAATCGAAAAGTTGAACAGAACCTCGCCAAAACCAACCATCAACAACGACTCGCGAGGGAAATTGAGTTTGCTGATCATGTTTCTGTTTTTATTGATCACGTCGATTGGCATTTGAAACGCTTCAATGAACGCTTGCCAAAAGATCATGCCAGTCAGGATGAAGATGGTGCTGTTGATCGGCATCTTGCCCGTGTCAAAAACATCAGCTTCCCTCAAGAACACCCAGAATGCAGTGTTAACGATCGGTGGCAGGAAAGCCCAGAACAAACCCAGTAACGTTTGGCGATACAGCCCACGCAAGTTTCGCACGAACAAACGACCGGCCAGTTCGCGACCGGCTGAAAAGTCTCGTAGCATTCCACGGATCAAGCTGAGCGGATTGCTGATCTCAGATTTCGCGCTGTAGTGAATGACGGGATCGGTGGTTAGTTCAGTTGTATTTGTTTCGTCGTTCATCAAGCCAATCCAGCGCGAATCAAATCGTGCAAGTGAAC
>CAZKTR010001086.1:0-1125 GCA_964555525.1 uncultured Pirellulaceae bacterium | reverse complement strand
ACTGATCCGGCCCAGTTCCATTTTCCGGAACCGCGATCACGGCCGATTCGTCAATGCCGGCCACGCCGTTGATGATCGTCTCGATCTCGGCCGAGCCGACTTTGATGCCGCCGGGGTTCATCGTGTCATCCATCCGGCCACACGCGCGAAAATAACCGCCGGGAAGACGCTGGAGCCGATCACCATGACGGCGAAGAGGCAGCTCGCTGTCGGGAACGTTGGCGTAATAAGTTTCAAAATGATCGCGGTTGAGCAACGTTCGCGAAAGCCCGATCGAAGGTGGCACCAAAAAAAGCTCGCCTTCGTCAGTTGGCTGACCGTCATCGTCAAGGATCACAATCTGATTGCCAATCGCAACCGTCGAAAACGCGGCGGGTACGTTCGGCTGAATCATCGTGCTACTTGCATAACCGCCGCCAATCTCCGTCCCGCCGCAGTACTCAATGATCGGACGAAAACCAGCCAGCGCCGACAAATAAGTCATGTCCTTTTCGTTCGACGCTTCTCCCGTTGAACTAAAGCAACGAATTGACGACCAATCAAACGCTTCCATGCACTTCGTTTTTTTCCAATGACGCACTAGCGCTGGAACAACGCCTAACATCGTGGTCTTCGCATCCTGAACAAACTTGCCGAACCCTTCGCCCGTAGGAGCATCTTCGAACAAGCCGATCGTGCCGCCGTTCATTAACGTGGCGAAGATCAACCAGGGCCCCATCATCCAACCAAGATTCGTCGGCCACACGACAACGTCGCCGACTTTGATATCGTGATGGTACTTGCCGTCGATAGCACATTTGATCGGCGTGGTTTGGTCCCACGGAATCGCTTTCGGGTCGCCCGTGGTTCCCGACGAAAACAAAACGTTAACAATATGATCCGCATCGCCAACAAACGGAGTCCCAAGCGGTTTCACGTCCGGCCATGAGTAATCGTCAGCGAACAACTGGACAACCTGTCCCGCCTTTTCACAAATCTCCCCCGCACCAACGACGCTCTCTCCTAACGCGATCGTCTTGCCGGCGCGTTGGTACGATTGGCTGTAGAAGACTGCTTTGGCTTGGCTAATGCGAAGCCGTTTTGCGATTTCGCCAGCGGCAAACGAGTCGGCGATCGAAACCGCCG
>CAZKTR010001085.1:0-1126 GCA_964555525.1 uncultured Pirellulaceae bacterium | reverse complement strand
TAGCCGATGACATACAATGCCGTTGTGATTTTAAAAGTAACTACGCGGTTGTCCCGGTTGTCCCCAACTGTTTCTCCCAACTGTTTCTCCAGGTAAGGTTAAAAATGAAGTTGAGTGTATCAATTTACGCAATGATCGCAGGATTGCTTTTGGGATGCATTGCCCAACAATCAAGCCAGGGGCAAACACCACAGGAAAGTGCGGTTGCTCAGACGCTAGACGTCTCCTTTATTCCATCAGATTTTTGTGCTGCAGTCGTAGTCCATCCAGCCCGAATTGCAAAATCTGGCGTGGCCGATCAACTACCGATTGATGATCTTGCCCAGAAGTTTGTCGGGCTGGCCGGATTTGACCTTCGCGATGTCCAGCAGCTCGTAGTATTCGTTGATCCAATGCCGGGCGGCAATGTTATTTTCTTTCCGGCGGGTGTTGTCCGGTTTTCGAAGGATATTGATGTTCAAGAAATCCTCTCGCCAAAATGCAAAGACCTGAAGCAGGTGTCGTTTGGTAAGAAATCCTATTGGTCCACCACGACAGGCGCGATGGGTGGCGTGCCGCTTTGCATTCACGCCGTTGACGGTCGAACCGTCGTGGTAGGGCCCGAAGTTACATTGCAGCAGATGTTGACGGTTGGAAAAGTCGAAAGCCCGCTGACAAACCGCTTGAAAAAAGTCGATCTCGACAACGACCTTGTTTTGGTATTCAGCTTTGAACCAGTACGTACGATGTTCAGCCAGATATTTGGCGATGCCAATTCCGACAAATTTCCACCGCCAGTCAAACCACTGTTGAGCATCCCTCAGGATGCTAAATTCCTTACGCTTGAACTGAACCTCAGTAACGACTCGCTATTGACGCTCGCCGCTGAGCCGAACGAGGACGCTCAGGCGGCAGCACGCTTGGAGGCCGCCGCAAACCATGTGCACGGTTTGGTCAAAGACATCCACGCAGGAGCTGCACCGCAACTAAAAGAAAAATTTCCGCCAGCCGCCGACTTGGCAAAGCAGTTGGTCGATGGTGTTGGCGTTGCCAAAGAAAATGGACAGGTTGTGATCCGCATTAAACGCCCTGACGACTTGTTAGAAACCGTCAAAAAAATGGCGCCTGCGGTCGAAGCACTCATCGG
>CAZKTR010001084.1:0-1128 GCA_964555525.1 uncultured Pirellulaceae bacterium | reverse complement strand
TAAATCGATTGATCATCGTCACCCACCACACACAAATTTCGATGCGGGTCGGCCAAGCCTTTGACAATCCGATACTGGCTGGTGTTTGTGTCTTGATACTCGTCCACCAGAATATGGTCAAACCGATTTGCCTCTTCCATGCGGATATCCGGGTGCTCTTTAAACAACCGTTCGGTTAGCAGCAACAAATCATCAAAGTCCACCGCGCCTGAGAGCTTAAGTTGGCGTTGGTAACGTTGGTAACCAACAGCGGCTAAATGCTGAGCGTCAGATTCACTTGCCGTTTCGGCTTGTCGAGGATTCATTGATTTACACTTCCAATGCCCAATCCAAAACAACAATTGGTTGGGGGCCAGAAGTTTGTCTGAAACATTAAACTCTCGCAGAATCGTTCGAGCCAAACTTTCTTGATCGCCACGGTTGTAGATTGCGAATTTAAGCGGATAGCCCAGCTTATCTATTCGCCGCCGCAGGATCCGGACACACAGCGAGTGAAAGGTTGAAATCGTCGGTATGTTTGGATCTTCATCGGGCCGCTTTTTCTTTTGATACTTGTTCGACTGCTTACCACCGGAAGCCCCCAGCATCTGCTCCAACCGCTCCTTCATCTCATTGGCGGCTTTATTAGTGAAGGTCATCCCTAAAATCCGGCCCCCTGGAACACCAGATTTGATCAATTTTGCAATTCTAAAAGTAATCACACGGGTCTTTCCCGTGCCAGCGCCCGCTAGGACCAGCATTGGGCCAGAAAGAGTGTTGACCGCTTCGGCTTGGGGGGGATTCAGACCGCTCATACAATTAAAATAACTATTTGTCCTCGAAAAAACTGCCACCAAAACCAAATGAACGGGGCAGGGCAGAACCCAATTGGGGTCCTTTCGGGAGAGCCCAATTCGCATTTGAGCACCCAAGTCGAAAGCGTATCGGAGGCTTTAGCCGTTTGGTAGCCGAAACGAAAGCCAAGAACTAATTTTGGACGCTATTGACCGAAAGAATCGATCGTTCGTATACTATTGGACCGGAATCGAGCCATCCAATTAATCGGCTGGCCGTCCGCAATTCAAAACCATAAGAATTTCCCTCTCCATTAAGCGGTCAAGGATTGACCTCACGAGACTAACCATGAGC
>CAZKTR010001083.1:0-1128 GCA_964555525.1 uncultured Pirellulaceae bacterium | reverse complement strand
CCAACACATTCGCTATCGAAACCTGGCACGGCTTAACGGTTGTTCGGGTTATACACGAGATACCTTAACGGATGAAAGGATCCTAATGATCGCAGCGAACGCATCTTGGCGAACGTAAGGGTAGCTATTAGTCCGATTGTAGGGCTTGGCTGTCGTTTGGAGTCCACCGTGACGCTTTGTCTCCATCTCTGCCCAGTTCCACCCTCTCGGGTTGAAGGAAAGGAAAATTTCGGTTGTAGGGATTCCTATGAATATCCCTTTGGATCGAGCTTGGCTTGTTTCAACGGACGCCGAAAGCGGTACTGTCGAAGTAAAAATGGTAGTCGACAATAAATGCGGGACATTCGCACGGTGAGATTCTGACGCTTACTTAGCTTTGCCTTCCCGGTTCGCCGCGGCAACTAAGAAACAACTACGAACGGATTTGCGGCGTGACACAGAAACCCGAAAATGACCCTTCCGAGATTGTCGTCGGTCCCGGCGGACAAACGCCCGCGATCGGCAGCCAGCTGGATGCTTCGGCTAAGGGGTCGGTTGCAGCCAGTGTCACCCAACAAGCCGTGCTTCCTTCGAACCTTCTAAAGCGAAGGAAGCCCGAGGCGCAGGGCTATCGTTTTACCGATCAACGGATCACCCAGCACCTCGACATTGCAATCAACTCGAGTAAAACACTTAATGTGTTGCTGGGAAACATCAGTCGAATCGTTAGCCAGCAAAGTGACTGTTTAGCGCTTTGGGGCTGTCAGCTCAACGAAAATGGCGACTGCGGTGCTCCACACTTGTTGACCCAGGAAGGTGGCGAGCTTTGGCCACTCTTGGAAGATCATGCGACCGAAGTCATCAAGCGAGTCGTAAGGATCCGACAGGTCTGCTCCTCGCCGCTTCGCTCAAACCCAGAGTTTGAACTGGTTGCCGGGCCTGTCATTGTTGACGCTGGACCCGAGACACCTGTTTTTATGGTGTTGATTGGCTGTTTTTCATCAGAGCGCCAAAGCGTATTGAGACAACAATGGTTGATTGGATTCGTCAGCCAAACGATCGGTCGCTGGCACCAGCAAAAATCGCTGGAGAGGATGGAAGTCAAAACAAAAAGTCTTCACGATACGATCGGTTTGGTCCATGCACTTG
>CAZKTR010001082.1:0-1128 GCA_964555525.1 uncultured Pirellulaceae bacterium | reverse complement strand
CGACAAGTGTTGAATACGAGTCGAAAGTACGCGATTCCGATTTTGGAGTACCTTGATGAAAACCGTTTCACGCTTCGCGATGGCGACCTACGGCGGCTTGCGGAACAATAGTTTTAAGGCGGAATTAATCCTTGTTTGATTATTAGTTGGGTAGCTTTTTCGTCTCGGACCTCGTTAAAAAGAGGGAAATGCTGGGTTTTTGGCTGGCAAACATTTTTTTCGAATTATCTACAAGGTTTTTTTATATACCGAAACATTCCTACGATGTGCTTGTTACAGATCTACGTTCTCTTATTTTCGGGGTCAGTCGAAAGTCGTTTCTGCTGCCCACGATATCGGTATGCCACTTAGGATCACTTCTATAGGCTGGTGGCCATTTTTTTTTGAGGATTTGAATTTCGTCCGTAAGGAATGGCACTGACTTAAGTCTAGTAATTAACTGGTACGCGAACTCAATTATTTTTTTGGCGTACAGAATCACTAGATTCAATTTACGCAAATCGCTCCTTATAGATGAAAAGACGATCTCATGGCTGATAGCTTTTGGTACATCAAGAATTGTAATCTTTTTTCTCAGCTTTCTGCTTCCGATATTGCGGACCTAGAAGGCCAATCCAAAGTCCGTAAGTTGAAGAAGGGCGACCCAGTTTATTTGCCAACCGAGCAGGCTGATGGCGTATTGTTGGTTGCTCAAGGGCGAGTCAAGGTTTGTCATGCTACGCCAGACGGGAAGCAGTCTATTTTAGGCTTTTTGGATGTTGGTGAGATTTTCGGTGAGTTGTCGATTCTAGGAAATGATCGACGCGAAGAGTACGTTGAGGCAACAGAAAAGACGACTTTGGTTTTATTGCCTAAAGAGGCTGTTAACGCTGTTCTGCGGAAATATCCAGAGCTTGTGCTGGGGATCACGAAGTTGATTGGAATGCGTCGGCAACGAGTCGAGAAACGATTGCGGAATTTGTTATTCCGCTCAAATCGTGAGCGAGTGATTCATCTTTTGATCGAGTTGTGCGAGAAGTATGGACGTAGAACCGAGGCTGGTATCACTCTGGATATTCGTCTGTCGCACCAAGAGATGGCATCGATCATCGGTAGTACTCGTGAGACCGTAACGGTTGTGCTGGGGCA
>CAZKTR010001081.1:0-1129 GCA_964555525.1 uncultured Pirellulaceae bacterium | reverse complement strand
TCCGAGCCAGATACTACGACCCACAAACTGGTGAGTTCATCAGCCGCGATCCGCTGGGGTACGTCGATGGGATGAGCCTGTATAGGGGGGTACTTCGTCCCGGGAAATGTGGATCCGAGTGGTCGAGGTAAAGAAGTAGCATATGACTGGGGGGATGACAAAGAAGAGTGGCCTAATGGCGACCGAAAATTTCCTGGGAAAATTAGTGTCAAGATTTTTTTCGCGCGCATGTACTGGAGGCCAAATTTCAGGCGCAGTTGCTGTAAAATATGCGGGCTTAGCAACAAATGCCGTACCGACGGAGAAAAGTCGCCATATTTTGAACATAAATTTTTCTTCAAATGTTAGTAAATGCGGGAAAATTTCCAATGAAAATATTGATGCAAAGGTTCTTGACAATCACGTACTTAAAGAGGGGCAATGGGATCCGAACCCACCGACGTGGAAACCAAAAAAGTGAAAATTGATCCATATGTTGTTATGAGATACCGACTTACCACCCTGATTTTACTGTTTACGATTGTTGTATTGGCCGTTGTGGCCGCCGTAAAATCCCAAAAATATCGAGTGCTTCAAACGGAGTATTCATCTCTTAATCGCCGTTGCGAACAAGAGTCACTCTTAGCGCAGTTCTATGAAAACAACCTGGCTAGAGTAGAAAAAGGCATTGGCCTTTTGGCATTTTTGGGGCAGGACAAAGAAGGCTGTGAACGTGTAATGGATGAGTTGAGTAGGTTCGACTCTGCGTACATCAGCAGCTGGAATGTAGAGTTAGATGCATGCCTACATATGTACAGTTTTTGTGAAAGCAAGCATCCAAGCGAACCTTGTACCTCAATCGAGGAAAAATCTATACAACTAATAGTAGACAAAAGAACTCGCAAATTGATTGATTTGAAATCTCACGAAGGAAGTGTAGAGATGTGTCTTCCCAGGCAACCACCAACAATCAAGTACTATTTTCCAAGTAAGCCAAAAGTTAGATACTTTCTTCTACTCAAAACTGGCTTCCTTGAAAGCGAGCGGCCTGGGAAATTGGATCGAACAAAGCTTCCGAAATGAAGGGAAAGCTTCGCTGGGGTCAAACTTGGTTTTCGGTTTTCAACCGAATTACAAACCGCCGCGCGGA
>CAZKTR010001080.1:0-1132 GCA_964555525.1 uncultured Pirellulaceae bacterium | reverse complement strand
GGGGCAATCTGGCCTCGCAGGAGCGTGGGCGGATTTTGCATGGCTGTTTCGAAAAGCTAATTTGGGCCGACGAGAATTTGCCGACGGCCGACCAGCTGGAATCGTTCCTGCGATCACTGGCTCCCACGGTCGGTGACTTCCAGCCATACATTGATGACTTTTATAGTTTGCTGGACAAACCAAAAATCAAGAACCTGTTTTCGCGTCGTGGCTACGAGACGACTTACATGGGCTTGGCGATGGTCGATGATGACCAAATCGCGATCGAACCCAATCGAGTCGAAGTCCGCACCGAGCGACGGTTTGCGGTGGCGACCGAAGCTGGGTTCTTACAAGGCGTGATCGACCGGATGGTATTGATCTATCGCGGCGGCCAATTGATCGGCGCGGACATTATCGATTTGAAAACGGAACAATTTAATTCGTCGAAACTACACGACCACATCAATCGGCATCGGCCTCAGCTACAAGCTTATCGTACCGCTGCGGCAACTTTCTTGCGGTTGCCGGTCGAGCGAATTTCGACTCGGCTGGTGTTTATTGAGAGCGGACAGATCGTGAACCTGCACGTGATCGAAGGATCGATTGACTTTTCGCCTAAGAAAAGAACGGCGGCGAAGAAAGCGGTTGCTAAAAAACCATCGGTTCGTATGAAGCCCGAAAGCAACAAGCCGGTAGGCGCTAACGCCCAACCGGCCGCTGACAAAGAAACCGGTGATCAGAATCCAACCGTTGGAGCATCGGAATCGACTCCGGTCAAGGATTCTGCAGATCCCGTTACGGATGTCGTTGTGAAGAAATCGAAGAATAAGAAAGTCGACAAGCCGGCAGCTGCCAATCCGCCTCCGGCTAAGTCGCAATCAAAGCCATCTTCAATGCGCCAGAAAACTCTCTGGGATTGAGTGTTTGTGATACCGCCTTTAGGCGAAAGTCGCCTTTCGCTCCGAGGCTGACATTTTTTACGCGCCGCTCGTTCCAAGGCTCTGCCTTGGAACGCACTGTACCTTTGGCTCTGCCATAGACGCCCAGATTAAAACTCGCTTTAAAGTTAATAATTCGCGGTCTAACTGCTAGATCGTTGTCCCCAAAGTACCGCCTTTAGCGTGAATCACAGTAGATTTATCCTCAGGCA
>CAZKTR010001079.1:0-1133 GCA_964555525.1 uncultured Pirellulaceae bacterium | reverse complement strand
TTCTTCTTTTTCTTCTTCTTTTCCTTCTGTTCTTCTTCGGCGTCGACATCATCTTCTGCGTCTTCGGGTTCTTCTTCCGCTTCAAGATCATCGTCATCGAAATCGTCGTAACCAAATTCGTCGTCTTCGAAATCCTCTTCCCCAAAAGTGTCAGTACCGTAGCCACCAGAGTTATTTCTAGCCCAATAATCCGTCCCATCGTCGAGCAAACTACCAGTGTTTCTTAAAGTGGCATTCGTCCCAGACGCCCAGCCAAGGCTAGATCCTTCGGCGACAATTTCCCCAACCATAATTGTATTGGCACTACCGTCCACGATGTCTGAAAAGGTAGTGCGGCTATTGAGGTACAACACACCATCGTTGTCGACGTCGATGGGAGCCTCCGTACTGTTGTGGCACCCTGCATAACAACTCACACCAGCTGTCCCGGCATCGTTTGTTTCGTTAACATAACTGGTCGGGCATATGTAGATTTCAATCGGCACCCGGCGAGCCGGAGCGTTTTTCTTAGCGTACGTTCCCAAGCTCTTGTCAAACCGCGTTGCGATCCCGATTTGTTCAATGTGAGGCAGGATCTCAACCAGAAAGCCAACATCCTTGCCGATTTCATTGTTAGTGATCGGCCCCGTTGGATTCGTTACGCCCGCCGGAAAGTGTTCTTGAGAAAACTCATAGTTATGCAGTGCGATGCCGATTTGAGCAACGTTGTTCATGCAAGAAGTCCGTCGAGCTGCCTCGCGTACCGCTTGAACGGCCGGCAAAAGCATGCCAATCAAAATCCCAATGATCGCAATCACCACCAACAGCTCAACCAACGTGAAGCCTCGATTTTGGATCCAATCGCCGTTCAGTCGCGATCTCGTTTTGATACTTGAAGAAGTCGCTGTGTTATTTGTACTTCGCATAGCTGAGTGTCCTTAAAAAACTTGATCGAAAATTCAATCGGTTCAAATTGGCTTGTATGTCTGTCTTACTTTTGTCTGATCTAATCGCTTTGCAGCTACTCGTCGGGGGCCTCAATACTGGCCGATCGCATCGTCACGTTCGTCCCCGCAGTGTTTTCTATCTTAGCTCGAACCACAACCTGCCCTTTGGCTTCGTCTGGTTCGACACTCACTAAAACCTTGTCGAAC
>CAZKTR010001078.1:0-1135 GCA_964555525.1 uncultured Pirellulaceae bacterium | reverse complement strand
CAGTGCCGCTTACAGATAAGGAAAACTCTGAATTTCCGGGTCTAATTCTCAGCTGCTGAGAACCAGGCTACGCACACCGAGCGCTAGGGAACCCCGCACCTGCACCTTCTCGTGCGCATCCTGGAGCTCCTCGAAGTCGTGGCGCAGCACCTCGTACTCGTCGGTGAGCTGCGCCGCGTGGTCTAGGTCCTCCTGCATCTCTGTCTGCACACGACCGAAATGTTTTTTTTTCTCTCATGTTTTTTTTCTGGTTCAACTGGAGAGGTGGGACTAGGGGGCACTCCCCCCACCCCGTAGACCACCCCTGCGGTTGCAAGACTCGGTAGGGGGCATGACAGGGAAAAAAAGACCACAACACCAGCGGAGAAAAGAGCGTGGTGCAGGACCTCCTGCATCTCTGTCTGTGCAAGCACATCGCTTCGTGTGTTGTGTCTGTATGGTGAGCCACAGAACACTTGCACTGGTCTTCTTATCGTATACACAACGGAGAAGTAGGAGAAACAATCTAGGGAACTCGAAACATATCATGCAGATGTGTATAACCGGTTGTTGCGGCTCTACACAACCTTCTGTGCCAATGCACACACACCCCCGCCCTGGAAGGACGCGCTGCAAGACACCCCCCTTCTCCGCAGCAGCCCAACCCAGCACGTAGCTACTGCCAGTGGTTCCCGTGCAGATAGAGAAATTGCGAATATTCAGGACTGTTTTCTGGGTGTCGCTTATAGAAATTAAGAGATTGCGGGAAACACTGGCTATCGCACAGTCCCCCACTACCTATGTGGAAGGACACTGCAGCGAAGCTGTGCACGTGTGAATAATTAAAGCTGCTAGTGATTAAAGCTGCAGCTTGTGTCACACGGCTCTGCTGAGACGTGCCGCAACAGAACACCTGCAGTGGGCGCGCACCATTTCGAGGTCTTTTTCAGCAATGTCTGCCTCCAGCTGTTCAATCTGTTGGTGCAGCTTCCCGAGCTCTTTAGCACTCTCAATCACCACTTTGCTGTACGTTTCCGTGCTGGTTTGGCATATAGCCTTTTCGCTCTGGAAGCATGTAGCGGCCTGTGCCAGGGTGTTCTTAGCTGCGGTGTCCTCTGAGAGCTTGCTGGAAACACTCTCCAGCTCTGATTGAAGG
>CAZKTR010001077.1:0-1136 GCA_964555525.1 uncultured Pirellulaceae bacterium | reverse complement strand
TTTTCACGTCGCTGGAGAAACAACCGATCAATTGGTTATGGATGGGCAGCACGGTCGGCAACGTGATTGCATACTACGTGTTGGCAGCGATGTTTTTCACCGCGATTGGCCTAGCGATTACTGGAATAGCAAGAGGCTGGTTTGGAACGGCGCCGTTGCGATTTGCAATGCGAATCCCGTTGATCGGCAGTACCATTCGGAACTTAGCGCTGTCTCGTTTTGCTTGGACGATGTCCGTTGCGGACAACGCCGGGATGAATGCACTGGACATTGCCGAGCTATCTTTGAATTCAACCGAGAACGTTTATTACACACAGCTTGGTCCCGAGGTGAAAGCTTCACTGCGGGAAGGGCACCAATTTTACCCGACCTTTTTAAACACGAATGCATTTCCGGACGAGCTGTTGATGCAAATCGAAAATGGCGAGACCGCAGGGCAACTATCTGAATCGATGGCGATCGCGTCAGAGGAACTTCAGCGTAAAGCCGAAGCGAACTTGTATGCGATCGGCAAGATCGGCATGGTGCTGATGATGCTGTTGGCCACTGGCGTGGTAGCCTTTATTGCGCTCTTCGGCGGGTTGCAGTATTCAAACTTTATCCAAGATCTGGCGAAGCCGAACGCGTTTAGGTAAGCCGTTCGCGTTAGCGTCGGGCAATTTAACAGAATGCCGCTTGACCGAGTGCTTTGTCACAACTAAGGATTAGGGCTGGCAATAACGCCCGACGCTAGCGCGTTCGGCTCACAGGGAGGGAATGCCCCATTCTTTGTTACCCAACAAAAAAAAGCGGCGAGCAACAAAGTTGCTCACCGCCGTAAAGCGATTCGTCGATTTCCGCGATCAATCGCTAGGATTTAGCTTCGTCTATTCTTTCAACTGATCGATTCGAGCCTGAATTCGGTTCTCGATCTCGGCTAATTTTGCTTTCAACGCATCGGCTGATTCTAGCTTAGCTGCTTCAATCGCGGCGTCAGTAGCGTCGGCCGCTTGCAACTCTTCTAGTTTGCTATCAAGATTTCGCTTGCTCACCTGTTTGGCGCGTTTGATCTGTCGCTTTAGCGAATTTTCTAGGTTGGCAATTCGCTCTTCTTTGGTGAGAACCTTCTTTTCTGCTTTTTCTTTGGCAGCTTTTTC
>CAZKTR010001076.1:0-1142 GCA_964555525.1 uncultured Pirellulaceae bacterium | reverse complement strand
CTGCTGCATGTGCGCACGGATCGAGGCGCCCTCCAATGCAAAAACATCTCCGACGTATGTAAGCCTGTGTTTATGCGCATATAAACTTGTGATAAACGGTGAGGGAAGTTCTAGAGTGCGTGCGAGCTGCCAGGACACAGAAGTCATCCAAGTTGTGTGCAAGCACGTATTGAGGACTCGAAAGGCGCTCGTAAGCTTCTTGGTTGTAAATCACACATGTTTTATGCCACTTGCAGTATACTTATCTTCGTTTCTGCATATGCTAGTGAAGCGCACCGGCAGGCCGTGTCGTTTCAACCTGTTCAAAACGCTGCAGACAGACACGCAGATTCGTCGTTGGCACCTTGTTCCCGTAGAATGAGTTGTACATACATGATGCTCGATTGCTTATATTCACTTTTTCGAGCTGTTAGTGCATTGCCGTGAGCACGAAGGTTGTTATACTAGTGGGCTGCGTCGTCGTGTTACCAGCGAAGCTTGGTATGAGCTCGCTAGTGAGCCAGGCGACTCCAGGTTACATATGTCACTTTCATTGTACCTACAGCAACGTTGTGGGTCTTTTGGCTACCGCAGTTGTTGCTATCAACGCACAGAGGACCAGAGACAGCCTGCAGGACATGACACTTCCTATTGCCTGCTCACAGGTGCATTGCAGTTGCAGGACCCCACCAGCAGCTTTCTAGAGGTACTCGTGAAGAATGCGGGAAATAGTGCACATGCAGGCAGGCCAGTGTGGCAACCAGATTGGCGCCAAATTCTGGGAGGTGTGCATCACATCCCTTGGTGTTTTCTTCTGACTCCATGCAGCTGTGTTCTCTTCTCGGTACGTCGAGGCACTGTTCTGTAGCTGGGAAAAGCAGAACAGATGTGACAGCGGAAGGGATGGCCTTGGCTGGTCACGAACTGGTTGTTCTGCGAGCTTGGCCCCATGGCACACAACAAGAATACTGAAGCAGATGCTTTCCAGAGCAGGGGTCTTCACCGTGCAAAATGAAGCGTGTAGTGCAGGTGGTCTGCGATGAACACGGCCTTGACCAGGAGGGAATCTGCCATGGCGACGACATGCAGATGGAACGTTTGAACGTGTACTTTAACGAAGCGAATGGCGGTCTGTGGCCCTTCTGCCGTCCCCACTGCACATA
>CAZKTR010001075.1:0-1142 GCA_964555525.1 uncultured Pirellulaceae bacterium | reverse complement strand
AGTCAGGACATGTCTTGGCCACCAGTGTGATCGCAGCTCCGATTCGGATGAGCAACCGCAGCATCGGTCTGGTCCATTTATATTCAACTCACGCCAAAGAAGGTTTGAACTCAGAAGACCTTGAGTTCGCATTGGCGGTGGCCGAAACCGTAGCCTTGGCACTTCGGACTCGATTCCGTGAACAAAAGCTGGTTGAAGACCTTTCCAAAACCAGAAACCAGATCGACCAACTCCAAGACCAACTGGGCGTGCAAAGCGAGATCGTCGGAGCGAGCAACGCGATTTTCAAAGTCCACGAACAAATTGGCCGCGCGGCCCCGAGCAACGCCACGGTTTTGATTCGTGGCGAAAGCGGTGTCGGTAAAGAACTGGTTGCTCGGGCGGTACACTTTTCTAGTGAGCGAAAACGAGGGCCGTTCATTTGTTTGAACTGTGCGGCGTTGTCGGAATCGCTATTGGAGAGCGAACTTTTCGGGCACGAAAAGGGCGCGTTCACTGGAGCGACCGACCGCAAGGCGGGCAAGTTCGAAGCGGCCGACAAAGGCACGTTGATGCTGGACGAAATCGGCGAGATGAGCCCATCGATTCAAGCAAAGTTTTTGCGAGTGCTCGAAGGCCACCCGTTTGAACGCGTCGGTGGCAGCAAAGCAATCAAAGTCTCCGTTCGTGTGATCGCAGCGACCAACCGAAATCTAGAAGAAGCCGTTCGCAGTGGTACTTTTCGCAAGGACTTGTTTTTCCGTTTGCACGTAGTCCAAATCGATGTGCCGCCGCTCCGCCATCGCGCCGAAGACATCATGGAACTGGCTGAGTACTTCCTGCAAAAATACAATACGGAAACCGGCCGCAAGATCCAAGGGTTTTCACCGCAAGCTCAACATCAACTCAAACGCTACCGCTGGCCCGGCAACGTTCGCGAACTCAAAAACGTAATCGAACGTGGGGTCGTGCTGGCTCGTGGCGAGATCATTCAGCTGGACGAGCTATCGTTAACGAACCTGACGACCGCCAGCGAATCCAATTTTGACATGCATACCATCGTGCAAGAATACCAACCTGAGTCACTCGAAATGATCGAGCAGCGGCATATCGAAGCCACACTGCAAGCGATGACATGGAACAAAAGCAAGGCCGCTTCGATT
>CAZKTR010001074.1:0-1143 GCA_964555525.1 uncultured Pirellulaceae bacterium | reverse complement strand
GATCTAGAGTGAGCTCTATACTGAGCTCTAGATCTAGACTGGGAGCGTCATAATATCACGGTACCAATAGCGCATCACCGTGTGCGGATGGTCGAATAGTAAGATCCACAGCGCTGGGGGTGATGATGAGATAAAGTATGGCCAGGGCCATTCTCAGCTACCGGGGTATGCTGATAGGCCCTCTCACCGACGTGCTCATCCCAAACGTTTTCATCTCGGCCTCTTCTGGGGGAAGAACAACATCATCCGACTGCGACGACGTGATTGGCGTGGGATGCTCTAACGCGATCGTGTGGGGCTCAGGCGTGTTGGGGTCGCTGCCGCTCATTCGCTCGTCTACCAGCCTTGGCGGCGACAAGGCTGCTTCTACGGCAGGCTGAACAGGAGAGGAGTCGAGCAGCGCTTCACGGGGGGCGCGGGCCTCGGTGACGTCTGTGGAGGTGCTGGGGGAGCTCGCCCTAGGCGCCTCTGCGGGGCCCTCGCCCCGCGCCTCCGCTGCTTGCGCCGGATACTCCTTCTGTAACTGATCCCTGCACAGAGCCCCAGCGTGAACCTCTTCGCGTACATGAAGAGTTTCGCCAACAGGATCACCAACAGCATGACTGCATGGGCCGCATCAAGCCGGTGTGGAGTTCTGGAGCATGCAAGCCGCATGTGGGTCGCAGGGCGCACTTGCACTGCTGAACCAAGTTCATGGGATCTGCCTCTGACTTCGAACGTCTTCTATAGAACAGCACGTAGGCTGAGCTGGTGACAACGGCGCCGTGCGTGGTGGCAGCCACCTGGCGGTCATTGTAGCAGTTCCATGCACCACTCTTCTGCCCATCCAAGCAGACACTTCTTTCATGTGCGCAGTACGCAGTGTAGTGCCCTCCAGAAACGCTGCCGAAATGATTCGACACCCCGAAACAATCGTATATGGCCTCCTGGTCATTTCCCGCATGCACGAACTTGGTCATGTCCAATCCCTGCACAACATGAGTGCACAGTCACAAGCTGTTGAACAACCCACACGTACTCGAGGATCTATAGGAGCCTCCAGGAAGAAATAACCAACAAATTACGCTGGCTGAAAAGGATGACGGCACCTGCAGGGGAAACTCGACAAAATTGTCGATCTTGGAGCTCATGGTTGCATAGTAC
>CAZKTR010001073.1:0-1143 GCA_964555525.1 uncultured Pirellulaceae bacterium | reverse complement strand
AGCATTGTACGACAACAAAGGTCAACAAATCACTGTCAGCGGATACGAACACTAAGAAATTCTAAGGGTAAGCCGCAGGGCGATAGCCCACGGATCTTACGTGCAATAACCGTGGGCTATCGCCCTGCGGCTCATGGCTGGTACTCTAAACAAAAACCAGATCCACCATAGTTCAACGTAGGCGCATTGCGTAGCAACCGCTCGCCCCCTCAAGTCTCCAGCCTCCCAACCTCCAGCCTAACTACAATTTTTCCAACACAAAATCCGTCATCAGCTTCCGCAAATGGGATCGTTGCTTTTGATCGGTAACCGAGTGGCGATTGTTCGGATAGAACATCACGTCAAACTGCTTGCCTGCATTTTGAAGCTGCTGCATAAACTGCAAACTATTGTTCAAGTGAACGTTGTCGTCGATAGTTCCATGAATCAATAACAACGACCCTGTCAAATGCTCGGCTTGATCACGCAACACCGAAGACGACTTGTAACCCTCCGGATTGTTCTGTGGCGTTCCCATGTAACGCTCGGTGTAGACCGAATCGTAGTTTGACCAATCGGTCACTGGAGCCCCCGAGATCCCCATCTTGAATGTTTTGGAATGAGTCAACGCGAACGCCGTCATGTATCCGCCATAACTCCACCCCCAAATTCCAATCCGCTGATCATCCACCCAATCGTTCTGTTTAAATTGCTGCACGCAACTTTCAATGTCCGCTAATTCGTTGGTCGCCAAATTTCGATGGATCGGCCAAGCATTCTTTACACTCCGGTAGCTCGACGATTGATTGTCACAAATTAGCACTAAATATCCTTGCTGAGCCAACATCTGGTGCCACAAATAGTCGGTGCCACGGAATCGGTTCAGAACCCGAGGAGTTTGCGGGCCTGCGTAAATGTGAACCAACAACGGATACTTTTTGGTTTCGTCAAAATCAATCGGCTGAAACAACACCATGTCCATCGGCTGATCATTCTGTTTGTGTTTCGCCATTAAAAACTCAGGCTCCTTAACGTCCAAGCCCGCCAATGGATTCTCTTTGTCGGAAAACAACTTTCGCACCAACGTCCCATCGTTTTTGCGGATCGCATAAGCAGGCACCGTACTGACGGTACTGGATTCGTCGATGAACATCGAAAAGTCTT
>CAZKTR010001072.1:0-1144 GCA_964555525.1 uncultured Pirellulaceae bacterium | reverse complement strand
TACGTACATACATATTCGTTACACCCGACGTACATACATTGTTCCGGCCATAATACGGTGCAAGGAGTGAATGAAAATACCCTCGGTTTGGTGAAGTGATGAACACTGAGGGATCAGCAGCACCAAGGGATTTCGGACAGCGTATTGTCGCAACGAGCCTTGCAGACCTACCAGCTCCGTCACTTGAAACATTGCCAACAGGTTCATCGTACAGGAGGGTGCGCGCACCCGTGCAAAGTTCTTAGTAACAGGGGGGGGGGTCGTGTTCTTTCCGTCCTCCTTGCGCGAGTGGCTCGGCAAGCTCACGGTGTCATGGTTCCTTTCCCGATCAATCTGTGGACCCAACCACCTCGCGTACATCATCGATATCACAGGCCCTCTGAAGAACGCGTTGACTTGCTGCGCTGCCAGTTCGGGGTTGGGGTGCAGCGCCCGAACCATGGGGGGACAGTGCGGGTGATGCTGCTTTTTCACTGGATCCCAGGATTCGATCCACGACAGCACCAGAACCTTCAGCGCCGTAATAACGTTCTCTGCATGAGACAGACGTGTACACCCGAAAATTCAGTCAGTTGGGAAACCCCAAAATCCCAAAAGCACAATCATTCTCTGCATGAGTACAAGTTGGACGTAGTTACGTGCATGTGTCTGGTAGTGGGGTTGAACACGCAAGTCCCAGCCACAGCAGCCATGGCAGAAGCCCTCCCACACACGGAACAGAACAGCACACAATGAAACAAAACTTCCAGGCGAGGAAAGGAAAACACGCACCCGCGTAAGCTTGAGTTCCTGCCGTAGTAAACACTGGCTTGTAGCGCATGACTACCGTGCCATTGACCACAGGATAACAGGTAGCTATCAGAACGGTGAGGTCTCGCCTGGGATAGATGACGCTTAGGTGCGGCCGCTCCTGCGACGATGCGTACGATGCTGGATGGTTCATGCTGTAGGCCCCTGGCATGAAATGCCGGTTCGCGTCTGCTTGATTCTTGCAGGGTCGATAGTTCATGTCCTGCACAGCGCAGCTAATGCTCCTTACATACATGAAAACCATGCATACGGTCCAAAATAAGAAAATGTATAAGAGAAGTTTGCGTCTTGCCGCACAGCAGAACTCCTCGTAGCACTATTTTCTGAGTAGTGC
>CAZKTR010001071.1:0-1144 GCA_964555525.1 uncultured Pirellulaceae bacterium | reverse complement strand
TTGCGAGAAATCAGGATGATGCTTACTAACGCTGTGACAACGCCGGTAAAAACCAAAACACCGTATATAATTGCTTCCATGATAATTTGATTCGAAAAAGATCGATTCGTATTGGAACTCGATGGAACTCGAAGAAACTCAAACAGAATTTCAACCAGTATGAAATGTAACGATTTGTTTTAGATCGACTGGTCCGAAGCCGAGTGCATTTTGCACTTCGGCAAGAACGGCAGGCGAATCTTAAATGCCCAAGAACGCTTGGAAACCCAAGGCCATTAGGCCAACAATAATGAATGTGATTCCAAGACCGCGAAGCCCAGGAGGGACATCGCTGTACTTGAGTTTTTCACGAATACCAGCCAAGCCGATGATTGCTGCCGCCCAGCCAAAGCCACTGCCGATGCCAAACACAATGCTTTCATCGAAGGCGTAGTCGCGTTCTTTCATGAACAAGGTTCCACCAAGGATCGCACAGTTTACCGTGATTAGCGGAAGGAAAATCCCCAGTTGGTTGTACAGCGTCGGGAAGAACTTATCCAAAACCATTTCCAAAATTTGAACCATCGCCGCGATCACGCCAATGAAACAAATCAGGTGCAGAAACTCCAGATTCACGCCTGAAGCAATCGCTCCCTCTTTGAGACAGTAATTATAGATCAGGTTGTTAACAGGAACCGTAATTGCTTGAACGGCAATCACTGCAATGCCCAAGCCGATGGCGGTTTTAACGTTTTTGGAAACGGCCAAGAACGTACACATGCCAAGGAAGTAGGCCAAGGCTAAGTTGTCGACGAATGCTGACCGCAAAAATAATTCGATCAACCCCGTAAGCCACTCGCCAAAGGTTGGCTCGGTACTAGTAATTAATGCAAAAATCATTATTCCGCCTCCACTTGTTCAGGCATGAATGTACGTAACACCCAGATGAAAATCCCGATGATGAAGAATGCCGATGGCGAAAGCAGCATCAAACCGTTGGGCTCGTACCAGCCACCGTTGGCTTTGAGTTGCATCAACTCGATGCCAAACAAGCTTCCGCTGCCGAATAGCTCGCGGAAAAAGCCCACGACCATCAAGATCAAGCCATAGCCGAGTCCGTTGCCGATGCCGTCCAAGAAACTATCGCCGACTGAGTTCTTCATGG
>CAZKTR010001070.1:0-1144 GCA_964555525.1 uncultured Pirellulaceae bacterium | reverse complement strand
GCAGTCGCTGCTTGTAAGCGTCAACAAAAAGACATCGAAGGCGCCATGGCGATCGTCGACAACATGTTCGGCCCGATCGAACAAACCGCCGAATACCTCTACCAACGTGGAGCCACCATCGCCGCGACTTGCAGCAACCCGCTAGAAGTCGTCAAGCTGTACGAACGAGCCGTTGAAGCCGAAGACAACCACCCCGGCGCCTTGTTCGGCCTCGCGTTGGAAAACGATCGACGTGGCAACGACGAAAAAGCAATCGAACTCTACCAACGCGCCGCAGCCGTTTTCCCGGCTCATGTCGGAGCGTTGTTAAACCTTGGCTTGCTGTACGAAGATCACGATCAATACGAACACGCCGCCAGCTGCTACGACCGAATCTTGGATTCGTACCCAACCCACCCACAAGCCGCTTTGTACCGCGCCGACTCGATCGCTTCGATGGACGAGCACTACGATCATCAAACCGAAAAGATGCGTCAGCAAATCGCTGGCGTGATGAGCATTCCAATTGCTCAGTTTGAACTATCGGTTCGTAGCCGTAACTGCCTAAAGAAAATGGGTTTGTTCACGCTCGGCGACTTGTGCAAAGTCAGCGAAATGGAATTGCTCAACAGCAAGAACTTTGGCGAGACCTCACTGTTTGAGATTCGCGAGATGATGTCCAACAAAGGCTTGATGATCGGCCAGTTCGCGCATCAAAAAGAAGCCGAAGAAGAGCCAATCGACTTGTCACACCTGACGCCCGAAGAGCAAGTATTGCTTGACCGTCCGATGTCCGACTTGAACCTTTCGGTTCGAGCTCGTAAGTGCATGACTCGTTTGGGCCTGACCACGATCGGCGAATTGATTCGCAAGTCAGCCGACGATTTGCTCGAGTGCAAAAACTTTGGTGTCACCAGTTTGACCGAAGTTCGCGAGAAGCTAACTCAAGCCGGTTTGTCGCTCCGGGGTGAGTAATCACTTCGCAGCATTTTGACCGAAGCAACAAATCATGGGCTGGCAATTGCACAACAATTGCCGCCCATTTTTTATGACCACGACTGGTGCGAGCAAAAAACGAAACACTAATCTACACTAATCCAACATCTCGTCACGAGCTGTGCAGTTTTTGATTAGTGTTCATTAGTGAGAATTAGTGTTCTTATTT
>CAZKTR010001069.1:0-1145 GCA_964555525.1 uncultured Pirellulaceae bacterium | reverse complement strand
ACACGAAAGCACTCTCAATTAAGTCGAACACAACATAAAGAAGCCGCTGAACGCTGATGCTTGATAACGACAACCCTTACCAATCGCCCCGAAGCACTCAACGCAAGGCGATCGCGGTAGAGCGTTACGCAATGAGCCCGCATTGGATTGTTTCCTTTGCGATCGCTTTCGGTTTTTCCGTGGGGGCAATCAGCAGTTACGTCCGGCCGATGATCTCTGGACCAGTTCATTACGAAGCGATCGTATCTCTGTTGCTGTTGATTCTATTCTTTGTGAGCTCGCTATTTATTTGTCTCAGGACCGCACGGCCTACACAGTGGACGGGTGTTGTCATTGTCTTGACATGGATTACCTTTTTCATCGGTTGGTCTTTGGTGGCCCAACGCATGTGGGATGACATGGCTGGTGTTAGCGTCGTAGGCGCGGGTTTTTCACTGGCGATCGCGCTGCCCTTGATGTCTTTGATGCATCGGTTTTGGAAGCCGCGAGTTTCAGCCTAAACGAACTTCGTCGAGTCTTTTAGGTAACCGGTGTCACCAAGACTTTGGGATTCCGGTCCGAAAGGACTGAACTCTGGCGAGCCCAGCTACAAAACCCATGATCAACTCTAGTCGGAAATATCTTCTACAATCTTCCGCCAAGCGAGCTTAGCCTGCGTTTGAAGAATCAAATGAGGCCCTTCGATTTCATGAACAACCGTGTCGGGCCTTACCTTTCGAATCTCTTTCAAGCATCGTCTCGGCAAAAGTCGATCATGGGTCGCTTGGACATAATCAAGCGGACATTCCAGTTCGGCAAGCTCTACCAAAACGTTAGCCTTTTGCAAAATTCTAAAACGGTGCAGTAAGACCGCCGGCGAATTCTGCTTGATCGCTGATCGCAACTGCGGAATCAATGATGTCGTCTGCCCTACGAAAAAGTACTTTTCAACGAAGCTTGGAAGTCGAAGGCGAAACAAAAGCGACCAAGGCAAACAAGATGCGATTCTAGATACCGGAGAACTTGCAAAGCTCGCCACCAACGTCAACCGCGAAACGCACTGAGGAAATTTATGTGCGACCAAAATCCCAATCGGCCCCGAGAATGATTGAGCAACGACGTGACAACCGACATGGGCTTGAATCACAGGCCGAAAATGTTCCGCG
>CAZKTR010001068.1:0-1145 GCA_964555525.1 uncultured Pirellulaceae bacterium | reverse complement strand
TCGACAAATGCCAAACCCTTTTGAATACGTTCGTCACCGACAGCAACATCGTTGGCTAGCAAAGCACTCAAGCATAGTGAAGTAATGGCAGGGTTGAGTTGCTTGCTGAACGATCCGTCTTCGGCTTGGCCTTTTTGCAACAAGTAGTCGACGCCTTTGCGAGTGATCTGTTTGCGTTTTGCTTCGTCGCCAAATTTCTGTGTATCGGACGATGGTGAAGACGCTGGCAACGGGGTAACGGCAGGTTGTTGCACCACTGGAGCTTGAGCGGAAACAGTGCTGCACAACAGCGTGGCGAGAGCGGCAAGAAAGAAGCGTTTCATCTGATGACCTTAGAATCTGAAACTATCGGCGACATGCTTTGAGTCACGGCCTACGCCGCGACTACGACATTGGGTGGTTTGAGTAAGCTACTCTAGGTTTTAAACCGGGTCAGTGCTGTTAATCATAACAGCCAAATTACGGGCTCAAACCTCTTATGGTAGTACGGCTAAAATATCCGCTTCGTTCATAATTAACAGCGTATCGCCATCGACATCAATCTCGGTGCCGGAATAGCTGCTAAACAACACGCGGTCGCCTTCGCTGACTTGCATCGCTCCTCGACCACCATCGTCCAGCAACGGGCCATTGCCAATTGATAGGACTCGGCCTTGAGAAGGTTTTTCGCGAGCTGAATCTGGTAAGACGATCCCTCCGGCAGTGACTTCGTCGGCTTCGGTTCTTTTGACGACGACTTTGCTGCCTAACGGTTCGATTCTCATCTGGGACCTTATTTTTAAAAATGGAATGATCGCCGATGACGACCGTGTTTTCGATTCAACCAAATGATGGTCAAACCGAACGCATCGCTCTAAATAAGCCGAGCGATGACGGGGGATATTGTTTCACGAAGTTTGGCGGCCTTCAAGTAATCTTGTGACCGGATCAGTGAACTTGTGCGAAAGTTAAAAGTAGCCAAAGCGAGGCATTAAAACCCTTTGAGCTGACATTCAGGGCTCGTTTTTGCAATTTTTTGAACAAAAAATGGCTAAGGGAGCGTTGGCAACCAACACAGATCTAATTTCTAGCTGCTAACCGGTAAGGTCCGCCGAATCGTTAAGACTGCTTTCTTCGATGGAGCCAATGTTTCACCGCCGAAAATG
>CAZKTR010001067.1:0-1148 GCA_964555525.1 uncultured Pirellulaceae bacterium | reverse complement strand
TACACAAGCTTGTCCTTGTCTGTGTGCGGTAGCAGGTGTATGTGGCTCATGTAGCCCTTCCGGGGGGGCATGAACGCCGGGAACCAATCGCGGAGGGTCCTCTCTATCACTGTGGTCACCAGGGCCACCGCAAAAACCCCCCCGAAGAGCTCTGCCCGCATATCCATCGGTATACTAACGAGCTGCACGTACGTCGTCAGCTGCGGTAGCAGCCCAGACGCCACGAACATGAGGATGAAACTGCTGATGCGCAGGGAGGAGATCATGCCCGTGCTCTCGAACAGGGGAGTCTGGAAGGGTTCCCCGATGTAGTTGACCGCAAACGTGATCAGCTGCATGGCGTTCTGCACCACGAAGCACACCGTGTTGACCAGGTTGGGCTTGAACTCCCCTTCGGCTCCCTGCCGCTCCTCCTGCACACGCACGCCGCGCTCACAGTGCAGCTGGTGGGCAGCATTCACCTGCTGCAGGTTGAACAACGCATGGCGCGCTCTTCAATGGCGCGGTACCTCGGGCGCGCGCGCCTTGCAATGCTTGCCGCAATATCTTAATGATCTCTAACCGAGACCCAGAAAACAGTCATGAATAACAGGAACTTCTCTATCTGTACGGGAACATTGGAGCACTATCTCCCTGTACCCACCCATGCAGCTTCATGTGCTCTAGAAGACGTCTAGCGGACACACACACGCCGGCGGGCAGCATGGAAAAAGCATGGGAAAAGCAATCTGCCACACGCAGCAGCGCTGGAGAGGGAGGGGCGGCGCACAGGGTCCGTTGCGGCGTAGGAGCGGCGGAACATGTATACGATGAACCCGATCTGCACGAAGAACTGCCCCAGCAGCGATAGGATGACGTAAGCTGAGAACACAGTCTGGTGCGGGCGCGTCGCAGACAGCGTCTTGCGTGGCTTTGCGTTGGCCACAAAGAAAAAGAGCCCGGCGCTCAAAAACCCTTGGAACGTCGCCTGCATGACGACCACAATTTGATGCTCCCAATCACGTCACCTGCATCTGCAGTGACAACTCGATAACTCGAAAACTCGCTCCACGATAACTCGGTTTCGCCCCAGCCTGCACGTTTCTTGCCGCCACAAAACGCACCCACAGTGCCTGTTGAGGGATTCTCTGGGGCGTTTGCTCTCACAC
>CAZKTR010001066.1:0-1149 GCA_964555525.1 uncultured Pirellulaceae bacterium | reverse complement strand
AAGTTGAATTGCAACGCCGTTTGAAACTGTGACTAATCTGCGTCAGGGTCTGCAGAGTCTGCTGATGCAGAGTCCGGTTTGCTGAAAACCGATTTTAATGCGTCTAGAATTCCTGCGTAGGGGCGTTTTTGGCCAGCGTAGTGCTCCAGTACGTAAAACAGGAAATAATAAAACCGACACCAAGCCCAGATCGCTAAACCTAACAGCAAGACAGTTTTGATGTTCGGCTGGTTCACGATCAGCAACCCCGAGGCAATCAGCCCAATCACTGCAAACAATCCGCCTTTGATTTTGAGGGCGATTGGGTTGGTCAAGTCGCCTTTCATGTGACCTCCGGTGAGGGTTTGCACGAATTTGACAGGGTTTCGATTCCGGGCTTGATCGTCAAACGCATCCCTCGATTGTCGGCGGCCCAAGTATCAATTCGAGTGGCCGCGGGCATGCGTTGGTTTAAGAAAGCCACTAATTCTTCGGCTTGGTTTTTGGCAGGTAAGACAGCGAACACGCAAGGTCCCCAGCTACTCTGTCCGGTTGCGGTGACGCCAAATTCCCGAACTAAGTTTACCGCCCTTTCGATCTGCGGACCGTTGTAAGGGCCGCCTTGAATTGATTCGAACATTCGGCCTGATCGATGGCCGTATTTAAAAATGCCAGTAGCAAAGGCATCGTAGTTTTGCGTCATCAGGGCTGGTACGATTGTCGTTTTTAAAAGCTCGGTCATCTGTTGG
Organism: uncultured Pirellulaceae bacterium; assembly: GCA_964555525.1. GTDB lineage: Bacteria > Planctomycetota > Planctomycetia > Pirellulales > Pirellulaceae > Mariniblastus. The sequence continues at coordinate 421 of CAZKTR010001066.1, read as the reverse complement.
CGGTGTTGCGGTGTGCTGGGCGAAAGATTTTTGAACGCCGCTTTCTCATTCGAACCGGATACGCCTTGAGCGCCCGGAGGTACGATGGTGACGATTGGCCAGTCGGTAGGGAAGTCAATGCGTAGATCTAGCGGCGCTAGTTGTTGGCTACCTGTGATCCCACGATCGACCAGAAATCCACCGCGTCGAAAACCGTGTGAGCCAATGGCGGATCGTTGTCCACGTCCGGTCGCGACGGCGAGTTCTTTTGCGTTGGGGATGGGTAGGCCCAAGCATTGCATCGTTGCCGTGATCACCGAAAACGCCAGTTGCGTGCCGCTGCCAAAGCCACTGTGACGAGGCGGCGTTTCTAAGACTTCAATTCGCAGTGGTAGTTCGGCGAGTTGGTGGACGGCAAAGTCGGTCGCCAGCATCGTTTGAT
>CAZKTR010001065.1:0-1150 GCA_964555525.1 uncultured Pirellulaceae bacterium | reverse complement strand
TGCGACATGCCTTGGCCCGGTATTCAGACGCAGTGCTCCCCGCGTATCGCAGCGGAGTAAGGGCAAGCATCTGAGCTCCAAATAAATTGCCGAATGCAATTAACAACTGAAATTTCCCCAGACAGTTCGGTCGATTGTCTGCGGCAAGTGAAATCTGCCATTGACCGTACAACTCTGGTAAGACTCTTTCGCTCGGTTGGTCGTAAGAATCATGCCCGTCAGAGTGGTCAACTTTTGAACCATCCGCATGAGTTCTTGGATGCAGCGTCGCAGCTAAGGCCTTTCCAATCTCTTTTTTTACGAAGATACTTCCGTTTCGCCATTTACTGGCAAGCTCTCCTAGGGAAATTTCTTTTACCGAACTGATTTTCGTGTCAAACCATTCGACTTTGCTGGGGAGTGCTTTTGTTGCTGAGCAGATAAGCGCCTGTGCGATCCGCTCGGTGATCATTTTGTCCGCTAGGCAGTAGCAATGATTCCAAACAGAGCCTTCCGGCTGAATGTCTTTTTGTCTTGGAATGATCGCATCTCTAAGTCGCTGTGTGCAAAGATGTGCTGCACTGTCGCCCTTGGCCTGCAAATCGATGCCTTCCAGCAGCGTGGATACTTCTGTTCCCACGCCTGCGGCAATGCATCGTAAAACCTCTTGCGAAAACATGATTCTCTTTCCCGGGAAGCAAAAGGACGCAGCGGAATTTTTAACCGCAAATGGACGCAAATAAACGCAAATGCAAATTCTGGGATCCGTGTCTATCTGTGTCCATCCGTGGTTAAAAAAAGAAGTCAAAGCACCGTCAAAACGACAGCCAGACTCGATCATTATGGGTGTCCCTTTAGACCTTTATAGTTTCCGGCGAACAAGAAAAGAACCACGGATGGACGCGGATAAACACGGATTAAAATTCGTTTTCAGGTAATGTGACATTCCTCCGCCAATCGAAGCGAATAGCCATGATACTGAAATTAACGTTCATTTGCGTCCATCTGCGGTTAAAAAATCCGCGCTGATCTGGAACTACGATCCTTAGTTCTACTCACCCGACTCAAGCGATCGCAGCTCCCGTCGCATGATTTTGTTCGATGCGGTTCGTGGAAGTTTCTCGATCGGGCGGATGGCTGCGATTCGGATCAAAGGATTCAACTGCGATCG
>CAZKTR010001064.1:0-1152 GCA_964555525.1 uncultured Pirellulaceae bacterium | reverse complement strand
GAAAAGCCGACGACTTGAGCAAGTGGCTAGAATGCTCAAAGTCAACCATCCGCGGCTTGGGGATTACTTGTTGGGTATTATCGAATTGGTGCACGATTCGAATTTTGAAAATAATAGTGAGGCGCTGACCCGAGCGGCACTCGCTCAAGCTGAAAAAGAAACTGCGGACAAGGATTTCGTAAATGACGTTCCTTACGCCAAGCATCGACGTTGGGCGGTAATCGCGGGTGTCCCCTTGTTGCTTGCTTTGGTGGCATGGCTTTCGGTTCCCGAAGCCAGCGGTAATGCGTTTGCACGTTGGTTGATGCCGTGGAAGAATATCGATCGCTTTACGTTCACTCGATTGGAATCGCTGCCCGACCAGCTAATTTTGCCGCAAGCCGAACCGACCAAGCTCGAAGCAGTGCTAACGGATGAATCTCGTTGGAACCCGGTTTCAGGGTCTGCTTGGATTGCGGGGCACAAGATTGAATCCAAACAAGCTGACAAGAAATTCGAGTTCGCCCTGCCCCCTTTTCAGGAGGCGGGTCAGATCAAGGTTCGTGTTGGTGATGTGTTGAAGCCGATCAAGGTCGAACCTCATCCGCGTCCGGAATTGGTTAGCTTGACGGCAGTGGTTGATTTGCCAGATTATTTGCAGCGTACAGAAAATGTTCGCACTGAAATTCGCGGTGGTGGACTGTCGTTCTTGACTGGCAGTAATGTTTCATTAGAAGCGGGTGCGAGTCGCCTGCTGGATTCAGCCGCTCTTGATGGCGAATCGGTCGACGTTGAACAGGGTTTAATGAAAACCGGATTGATCTCGATCAGCAACGATCGAGAAGTCGAGCTATCGTGGAAAGACCAACTTGGCCTGACGGCCAAAACACCGTTGAAACTGAAACTCCGCGCTGCCGAAGATGAAGCACCGACGTTGTTTTGCCGCCAGTTGGAAAAGAAACGTGTCATCATGGTGAAGGATGTTTTGACGTTTGCCGTCGATGCATCCGATGACTTCGGGTTGAAAACCGTTGGCTTGGAATGGACCGGGGAACCAGACGCGAACTCTGCGTCGGACCCGGCCGATGGCCAAAAGATTGTTTTTGCGGGTAACCCAGAGGCAACGCGAGTTGACGAAATGACGGCGACTTTTTCCCCAAAGTCTGAAAAGAT
>CAZKTR010001063.1:0-1152 GCA_964555525.1 uncultured Pirellulaceae bacterium | reverse complement strand
CCGCTTATGGACCGTTGCTTGAGCAAATCCTTGAGAGTTGAAAGCACCGTCGAGTGTTTTTTGGACGCGGCGATTCTTCTAACAATCACCAAGTAGCAGCCCCCTCAATCGGATGCCTGCGCAAGCACGCTAGCCATGGCTACCTTGCTGGTTGTGCGGTTATACGTAGCTAACGATCACCAAAATTGCCAAGAAACATCTGTCATACAAACTACGTGTGTAATTCGACCCGATGAGCATAGTGCAGTCGATCGACCTTCCTCACTCTCTCCTCGAGTGCAAGGTCCTTTCTAGCCAATTCCCTCCCTTCTACCCCAATCAACTCTTATGACAAATCAATACGCGCGCGTTCAGATTCTGACATACTTGTTCTTGTTCACTTTTTTTAGCAGTACTGCTTCCGCGGATATTGTATTGGACTCTGGGGCTATTTCTGTTCCATCAATTGATACGACAATGCCTCAATCAGGAGGCATTGCTTCATTTTCACTTACGGCTGCAGAAATCCCAGATGTCGAACTTATCGCAGACTTATTTATCGTTGATGCCGGGGTAGACGTTGTTGTTAACGGGACCTCATTATTTACGCAATTCGACGACATTTCTCAGTTTGGTCCAACCGATGTTTTTGTGGGCACTGGTGTTCCCAATGGCGGAATTGAATACCCATTCCGTGTCAACGACGACAACCTTCCCCGGCTAACGATAGAGTCCGATTCAGCCGGCACTACATTTAGCGGTGCTGTTGAAGAAGCCTCTACTTCAACCATTACTTACACTCCAAACCCAGACCCAAACGTCTTTGCAATTCAGGACTTTAACAGCCTCCTGAATGTTGGCAGCAACACCATCGAGTTTTTTGTCCTCAACGGTTTTGACGACGCAGCACTTGACGGAGAGTTCGAAGTCAAACTCAACACCACAGTTGCAGTCCCCGAACCTGGATCAGCAAGCCTACTGGGTTTGTTTCTAGTGGGCTACTTGTCAACTCGCCGTCGATCAAAATAGCCGCAGCGTATCTTGTAGCCTTGGATGTCTAGCGCGCTGAGTCCTAGAGATGGCACTTCTGCAACTACGAGCTTCAGCTCGCTTAGTCCCGAAGGGACGGCATGTTGTAGCCACGGGTGTAAACCGGTGTAAACCCGTGGTTAC
>CAZKTR010001062.1:0-1152 GCA_964555525.1 uncultured Pirellulaceae bacterium | reverse complement strand
CCGTAGTTAATAGGTAGAATATTAAATAAAACCATCGCCCCCTTCTCCCCGCAAATTCGGACGTTGTCGCGTTGTCACCGAATCAAGCTCTCTCCGAATTTGTGGGGAGAAGGGCTGGGGATGAGGGGCTAACCGCTTTAGGAAGTCTAGCCAACACGCACATACTTGCGCAAGTAGAGTTGATTGAAACGTCTCTTGCTCCTCACCCCCAAACCCCCTCTCCTCGTGAATTCGGGTCACGTTTGATGAAATTGTAAAGCGTGTTCGTCCGAATTCTCGAGGAGAGGGGGCTTTCAGGTTTGAGAGCGGGCTTTCTGGTCGGGGCTTTTTTCGCTCGACGACTCCAAGCGGTACCCCTGCTCTACTCCGCCGCCGCAGCGCGTTCGCTCAAGAATTCTTTCAAGTCGCTGCCATTAGCTTGATCGACTTCCAAGAAGCCCAGTCGAACCATGTCCGATTCGTCTTCGGAAGTAACATCCGCTTCGCCAGCCAGTCCGGACACCGTAGCGGCTTCGACTTCCCCTTTCGGGACAGGGACGTTCAACCACAATCCGTCGGATTGCTTGGTGTGGATGCTCGCCCATGGTTGTTTGCGATCAGGCAATACGACGTGAACGACCTGTTCGTTGCCCCATTCAAACTCACTGCCGGGAGCAGCTTCCGATAACGTTTCCTCTAACGCCTCCAAGACTTCTGGCGTCCACGCGACATCGGCATCGGCGGCAAAACCTTTTCGCATTAAATGCCATTTCTTGCCGAGTTTAGCCCAGGGAGTCAGGGCACTCATATCGATGGGCTCAGCTTTTTTTTTATTTTGAAAACTGTTGACCGCGGTTTCTAGGAACTCCCAAAACCCAGGAATGTCGATCTCTTTCAGATTGTTGACTTTGATTTCAACTTCCTGCCAAGAGGCCTTGATACTGGTCATGCGAACTCGTGGAGCGTTCCCGTAGACCGGGATGTCTTCGAGGTCGTTCGCCGAGAGCAACGGAATTTGAGCGACCAAATCTTCGCGTTTAAAGGTCTTGGGCCGTACACGGAATTTGATTTTCAGGAACCACGGGTCGCCAGTCAACGCTTGGAAGAACCAGTTTTGGTTCTTCTTCGTTCCGCCGATCTCAACAACCGATTGGTTGTTCCAGTTCGTCGCCG
>CAZKTR010001061.1:0-1153 GCA_964555525.1 uncultured Pirellulaceae bacterium | reverse complement strand
TCCACATGCTGTCGTGGGCAGTCTGTGGTTTTGCGCAGGGTGATTTCACGATGACACAAAATACCAAAATCGATGCCAACATCCGGTCTAGTAGTGTTTTTCAGCTGTGTCTTCTGGCATATGGCACTCAAAAGTGGCATGTGGCGTACCGAATATGAGTATGCGATACATCGCGCTCAGAAACACTGCAGGTGCTGAAGACTCTCGAGTCATGTCAGCAGCATTTGGAAAGCCAGACCTCGGTGGAGCTGTCAAAAGAGAATGGCGACATACTGCAAAAGATCCTATCGATCGGAATCTACCAGTACCTCAAGCGGCCAGTGCCTGAGTGCGTTGCAGAGGACCAGTGGGATGGGTCCACTGTTCGAGAATGGCCCCAACATCTGCTAGAAGAACGCACTGCTCAACCGAAAAAGGCATGCTTACTCCAGCACGCGCATGCTTTATGTTCATCTGTTGGTACTTTGCCATGGCATACCGCCAAGTGGCCGGCCCCCATCATATTGTGGAGCCTTTTGATGTGCCACGTGGCGTCAAGTTCTGGTTAACGCATATCCAGACACGCTGAAGAGTCCTTTGATTAAAGTCACATCCCGCAAGTACAGAAAAGGAGGTGGTATGCAGGAGCTTCAAGTAATACCACCTGTCACAGACAGCGCTTTGCTGCTTCCAGGCCGAGCTCGATCGAACGAAGCACGCAGCACGAGCCTGGCGTTGAGTATGGCAAGACAAGGCCACTGAAGAGGAATCAAAGCATGTCAATTAGCCCCGCTAGAACCACTGTATCACCCTCGCGTGTTGCAGTCGACTGTATATTGTTACAGTCGGCTCCTGAGAACGCAAGGTGGGTATAGTTGGCAGGATGAAGGGATAGCGACAAGGTGGGCAAAAAGTATGGAACAAGATCCGAATCTGGAAGCTTCAGTGCTTCCTGTGTGTGTTGTGGTCCACAACTTGTGGGTACACATTCATCCTCTTCGTTTTGGGGTTCTCAGGGTTCTATCGCTCTGTCGTTTGCACTGCTGCATCTTTTCCAACCACGGAGTCTTTTCGTTGTAGGATGTACCTGGAGATGGCTTTTTTTTACAGCCAAAAGGTACAACTTTGTGCTTGTAACAGCTATAACCATGCTGCATCTGACACGTTGTACCAG
>CAZKTR010001060.1:0-1154 GCA_964555525.1 uncultured Pirellulaceae bacterium | reverse complement strand
GAAGCGGTCGAGCTAAAAGACGATTTGGCTGGCGTTGATGTGACGGTGGTGTTGAAGCCGTTTGCCGAACCGCTTGCCCGCCAAGGCAGTCAGTTTTGGATCGTTCGACCAGAACTTAACCTCGGCGGGATCTCGGGGTTGGATACCGCCGTCGGGCACAAATACATCGGCGTACTGCCGGGGGAAGTCGATGCACCCGGGCAAGTTCGTTTTGCAGGGATGGCTGGAATGCCGCCCGATGCCACGAACTCGCCAGGGATTGAAATCATTTTGCAAGGCGAACATCGATTAGGTTTGAACTCGGGTTCGCCGGTTAGCCACCGCGGCGTAATTATCGGCCGAGTATTAGCAGTCGAGCTTGCCGAAAACGGACAAACGGTTGATAGCCGGTTGAGAATTTTTGATCCGTACACGCACTTGGTGACTTCCAAGTCCAAGTTCTGGTCCAACAGTGGAATCGATTTTGATTTGCGTTGGGGCAGCGGGCTGCAGTTCGATATTGAATCGCTCGAAACCGTAGCCACCGGCGGCGTCGCAATGTTAACGATCGAAAACGGTGGCCAACCTGTTCGGCCAGGGCAATTGTTTTCGATCGTGAGTGCCCCGGAACCCGAATGGTTCGAACAAGCCAAGAATGTCGACGTCGCGAAAGCGGACTTGCTACGAGCGGCGGTCGCGGTGCAAGTCGCTTGGAAACAAAAGGGCCGGTTCTATGGTACCGCTGAAAAATCAATGACTTGTGTTGCAACGCATGTTACCGACAGCAACGGAGACGCGTTGCGATTGCCGCTCGATATCGCAATCCCACCGGAGAAGGCGATTGAGGGAAGTTTTAAAGTTACGTTAGTCGCTGATGGAACCGAGTTGGATTTGTCGACATTAGCGACCGCTGAAGGCAAGTTGATCGGCACGCTGCCGTTGCCCGCAGGAGTCTCGCCGACGGAGGCGCCGTTTACCAAACAAGAGACTCGGCGGCCGGAGCAGGCAGAGGATTGTTTGGCCGTACGGTATGAAGGCACTGACGACGCGGGCACGTTTTTGCATTTGCCGTTGGACGCGAATCAGATCGATGAAAACTGGCAGTTGCGCGGCTTTGATGGTGACCGCGATGTATGGCATGGCGCGCCCGTCGTAGCCAAGGCCGATGGAAGCTT
>CAZKTR010001059.1:0-1157 GCA_964555525.1 uncultured Pirellulaceae bacterium | reverse complement strand
GTCTTGAAAGCGGGATCGATTCACGATGTGTTCGACCAAGTTTCTTCACGCTCCAACGATGCGGCTCGGTATGTCGCGTTGTTTGACATGGTCGCCGATTATGACGCCAAGTCGGATCGTTTGAAGCAGTTGCAGTCGGGGTTCGTGCGCAGCGGTCAAGGTGCTCAGGCTAAAATGAAAAAGCTGGGCTCGTTAATCGGGATCGCGAATTTACGGCGTAGCGGCAGCTTGTTCGTGTTTTATATTATCCTGCAGTTCTTGTTCCTCTGGGACGCTCACGCGTTGGACCTGCTGGAACGCTGGAAATCCAAGTACGGTAAACAAGCGCGTGATTGGTTTGATTCGCTGGGGCAGACAGAAGCCTTGGCAGCGCTGGCGAAGCTGGCCGGCGACGAACCCGATTGGGAGTTCCCCACGGTTTACGCTGCCAGCGGCGATCAAGAAGTGATTGTCGGTGGCGACCAAGTCGGGCATCCGTTGTTGGACGAAGGACGAGTACGTAATGACGTGCAAATGGGCCCTGTCGGCACGGTTTTGTTGGTGACGGGTTCGAACATGTCCGGAAAAAGCACGTTGTTGCGCAGCGTCGGTTCGAATGTCGTGCTGGCTCAAATGGGATCGGTGGTGTGTGCGGACAAGTTCAAGTGCCCGCCGGTGCGGATTGAAACGAGCATGCGAATTGCTGACTCACTGGCCGATGGCGTATCGTTCTTTATGGCCGAACTGAAGCGTTTGAAAGAGATTGTCGATACCGCCAAAGAGCACGCGACGGACAACCCGCGGCGTCTGTTGTTTTTGTTGGACGAGATTTTGCAAGGGACAAACTCGGTCGAACGTCAGGTGGCGGTCAGCCGCGTGGTTCGTAAGTTGATTGACGACAAAGCAATTGGTGCGATTTCGACTCACGATTTGGATCTCGCGGATACGTCGGAGTTGTCCAAAGCCTGTCAGACGGTTCATTTTAGCGAACAGTTTGTGGAACAGGACGGCAAGAAGACAATGACGTTCGATTACCAAATGAAGCCCGGGATCGCTCAAACAACCAACGCCCTGAAGCTGTTGGAAATCGTCGGCTTGGGCGACGATTAGTTTGCCTTTTGCGGGCTTACGCCCGCAGAGGCCCAGAGAAATTGCGGTTACGCCTGTGAGCCGTTCGC
>CAZKTR010001058.1:0-1157 GCA_964555525.1 uncultured Pirellulaceae bacterium | reverse complement strand
TCGCGATGCCACTTCGATAGATCAGACATCTTAGGTATCGAGCCTTCCTTGACTGAATCCGCGAAACGCATGAAAGCATTGGTACGAGCTTCGGAAGCCCTTGAAAAATTCTTGGCCACTTCCACGCCCTTGTTGGCATACTTAAGAGCGGCTTCTTTATCGTCAGCCATCCCTTGAATAATGGTTAGGTAGGCGTAATGGTTGGGGCCAATTCGATCTGCGCCATCATCAACGTACTCTGTGTACTTAGTGGCGACAGCTTTGATTAATTCTGGCGAGTATCTGCCAGCACCACTTTTCTCGACCTTCCTGACCAAATTGGTAAGGTAAGAAGTTTTAGTTTGGCTGTTAGGCATTTCGATAAGACCTTTTGCTAAGCCCGACCAATCCTTGCGGAGTTCTAGCAAGCTAAGCTTCATTTCTGGGATCTGATAGTAACCGGAATCAAGCGTCTCAAGCTCCTTGAGTTTCGCTTCCTTATCGTCCACGGTCTTTGCTGATCGGAATTGGCTGTACATGGCTTCGACTTTTTCTTTGTTGTCAAAAGCGGCTTGAATGATCCCAGCTGCTTTTTTGGCGCCTTCATCACCCGACAGAGTCATCTCGATCAAAGAATCGGTGAGTCGCGACGCATCGGCACCAAACAATAGCTTTCCATCTTTGACAACGAATGCGTGAGGAATCGATTCCACACCCGCCGCTGTCAGAAATTCCTTTTCGAAGGCCGATCCCTCGACTGCAATGCCGACTGGGTAGGACATGCCGTCGCCTCTTCCTTTGACGAACTTCTTCACCTTGTCCTTGTCGTTTTCCCAGCTCATGCCATGAACACGCAAGCCTTTATCGTGATATTTTTTGTGGAGTTCGTTCACGTGTGGAATCAGTGCGATGCAAGGCGGGCACCAAGTGGCCCAGCACTCAAATATGTAAACCTTTCCAGGTTCAAAAGTAGTAGGTCCCTCTCCCTGAATCCAGTCAGCAGCTTTGATCGCCGAAAGGCTGACTTCAGACCCCGGTACAAGTTTGGCTTTGGTTTTAGTTTCTTGAGCGGAAGATACCGAAACAAACAAAGTGGCGGTCAGAAGAAATGTCATCCCGCACAAACGAAGGCGGGAGAAATTAAGAATGCTGTTAGCTGTCATGGTCATTGTCCAATA
>CAZKTR010001057.1:0-1157 GCA_964555525.1 uncultured Pirellulaceae bacterium | reverse complement strand
AGCATGATTTTTGGTTCGCAAAAAACGGTCGATCAATATTCAGGCAACCCGGGCGTTCAAGTTCATGGGCCGGGTTTTTCAAAGATCTTTCTGGGCGATGATTGTGTTGACAATTGGGAACAGTACATCGACATGATGGTCGAGTCGGTTTATATCAACGGCGGTCGTAGCTGTATTAACTGTTCGAACATTTACGCTTCGCGGCACACCAAAGAAATCGCCGCGGCACTGGCCGAGCGACTTGGCCCGATCGAGGCGTTGCCGCCAGAGGATCCGAACGCGGGTTTAGCGGCGTTTACCACCGAGGGCGTGGGCGCGGCGGTCATGAACATGGTCCAACAGGATTTGAAGGCTGATGGTGTCACCGATTGCACGGCCGAGTATGGCGATCGTTTGGTGGAAAAAGAACGCTGTGCTTACATTCGTCCGATCGTGGCTCATGCGGCCAATCCTGAATGCGAGATTGCCAGTAAGGAATTCATGTTCCCGTTCGTCTCAGTGGTCGAGTGCCCACAAGACAAAATGATTAAAGCGGCAGGTCCAACGTTGGTTGGTACGGCAATCACCGAAGACATGAATTGGATCGGTGATTTGACGGACGCGACGACGATCGATCGATTGAACATCGGGCCGATTCCGACCAATCGTTTGAATTGGTTGCAGCCGCACGAAGGTAACTTGATTGACTTTTTGTTCCGTTCGCGAGCCTATCAAGTGCCGCAAGATAAACTGGCGATGGTCAGTGGTTAACCTCACCCCGCGTTTGAGTTTGGTTGGGTCTGTTTAGATTTTGGTGAGTGTTGATTCATGCAGTCATTTGATTTTCATTTAAGAACTCGCATCGTGCGCGGTGCCGGGGCGCTGGCTCAGTTAGGCGAACTGGCGGCTGAGGTGTTGGCTCTGGCCGGCGATGGGCGACGAGTGTTGTTGGTGTCGGATCCTGGGATCGTGGCAGCCGGGCACGTGCAACGCGGGGTCGATTCGCTGACGACGGCGGGTCTGGAAGTGCAACTATTTGACGGGGCTCAAGAGAATCCAACGACGGATAATATTGAACAGGCGTTGGTGGTTGCCAAAGAATTCAAGCCGGACTTGTTGGTTGGTTTAGGCGGTGGTAGTTCGATGGACTGTGCCAAGGGAGTCAACTTTGTTTACTC
>CAZKTR010001056.1:0-1160 GCA_964555525.1 uncultured Pirellulaceae bacterium | reverse complement strand
GGCCTGGTACGATTGGCTCGCTTGAGACACTGAAATTGTCGATGGTGATCGGTCCTGCTGCGCCGCCAGGTGACTGACCTTCCCATGTGAAACCGACATGGTCCAACAAGCTAAGGTTAGTCAATGGAACGGTTCCGGCATTGTTTTCGTAAAGCGGTACAGGACCATTGGACTGCGAAACCCCGTCGATCAGAAAGTCAGCCGTGAATCCCGCCAGGTCCGTATTCAAAATAACTGTCAGTGTTCTTTGTACCGTCGGTCCGGAAAAGTCGGTGTTCACATCAGGAATTACATTACTGGTATTTCTACCGCCGAAAATCTCAACCTGTCTACCCAGTGCATTACTTCCTACTTCTGCCGGACGGTAAAGAAACCAAGCTCGCCCGCCGTTTTGAGCAAAGCGATCTTGCGGACGATTTTCAACGCCGGTTGAAGCATTCTCCGAGAACCCAATCCCGATCCACTCGGCCGCATCACTGATCACGTCCAATTCGACGGTGTAGATGGTTTCAGGGACCAAATTAATTTCCAATGTCGCCGAGCCTTCCTTGTTGGCTCCTGTGACATCCAAGACTCCGTTGGTGGTTGCAAAGTGATTTGCAGCAAAGACAGCTCCCGAGATGTCTTCAGCTGTTCCGTTCAGCAAGCCGCCGGTTCCCTCAAAGTCCTCTGAGAAAATAACAACCTGTGCGTTCACAAAACCCGCGAGGAACAGAACACCAAAAACGGCAACAATAAAACCAGGCTGGCTAAATCTCATAGTACTAGTACTCCTGCTTTGAAGAAATCAATTGAGCGGCTCCCCCAACCCCACACCGGTATCATCGTTGTTTTCTTCCAAGTTTTCAAGTTTTTCAAGTCACGCAAAGCCGCAATTGATGATTTAGGCTGCTGCAGCCCCTAAACTAGTGGTCCAACCGACCTGAATTGACCGGAGGCTAAATCCGGTTTGCTACGGGGCGGCGTCGTGTAGTGACTCCGTCGCCATAGTAGCAGCTTTCGCAGTCGGCTTTCCCGCCATCAAAACAAATCCATCTGGCGACCTGATTCTGCCGCGCATCCACGAAACGAATCGCAATTGAGTTGGGGCAACGACCGCTTGAGACCAGTCGTTAAACAAATCGTTTCGAACAAGCCACGAATTTGCTCCGCCCAGATCC
>CAZKTR010001055.1:0-1162 GCA_964555525.1 uncultured Pirellulaceae bacterium | reverse complement strand
CTGTAGCGTTCTGTCCCCAAGTGTACGATCCCATGTCTGCTCCTCCATTCACTGGCGACAGCAGAGTTTGCCATTTGATCAGCGGTCCCCACTCGCTGCAGGTGCCCTGCTTCGTCCTTACTCGTGCTCGCGCTTTATACTTGCTGTATTGATGCAACGCCAGCAGGTTGCGAGGCGTGCCGGTCCTGAAGGCCTCTATGATCCAATTCTCTTCATTCTCGTGCTCTGCACCAAGGTACGTGTCCGGCTCGTCATCCAGCCTGTAGCGTAGTTGAAATTCGTCATCTTCCTCTGTGTTCAGCTGCGGCAGAACTAGCAGCTTGACTCGTGTAGAACGAGCATCGACCACTCTCAGGGCTGGAGCAGATGGTGGTCCTCGAGGGGCCGACTTCTGTTCGGAAGCGAGCTTGAAGAGGGAAATAAACTGTTGCCACAGACTGTAAAACCAACCTAGCACAGTTTCTACGAGCTGCTGCGGGGTGATGTGCACGCCCTGGGCCCAAGCAGTCGAGGCGCTGCTGACCATGGTGTTCTGTCCGCAGAACACACTCGGGAACCAAGCAAACCGACAGCAAGCATGCCATGAACGTGACTGAAGACTGTGGGACGTTCCAGCAACATAAACATGACGCAGCAGAGCGGATCATGCAGCAGCGGATCGTGCATGTGGTTGAATTCCGAAGAGGGATACAGTTCCAGAAGGTCCACTGCATGGACACAATCCCCTCAACCGGGTACTCATAGGCATGCTTGTCTTTATTTGATTTCTCGCCTGCTCTAGTCATTTTCTATCACTGCCCAGAAGCTATCTTCTGAAAGTGAAGGATGCTTCAGGCACATGTCACTGTGCACTCCAGCTGCTGTGGCTGGCGCTGCACGCCAGTGTCAACAGTCAATCCTTTTTCATCGAGCTTACTCTATGGACTGCTGCCCATATGCGCTGATGTTTGCGTGTCCTGTGGCCATGCAGTCGGTGCTCTATTCGCCCTCTTTTCTCTCGAGGTCCGCCCACCGACTGCCAAGTCACCTACTTGGCATTCACCAGAATATGAACTAGGAAGACATTGAATTCCACAATGCGGATATGATCTGCACAGCCATCCATGCCGCTGCCCCGTCTCAGCAAAGGTGGTGCAAGAGCGCTTGTTCAGAACATATACAC